>JAUIDM010000562.1 GCA_030428915.1 Alphaproteobacteria bacterium
CTCCACGCCCAACGATCTGAGAAACGCATTCGTAGCGCACATTGCGAAACGCACTCCCTGTCATACCGCAGGGAAGGCCTCGCACTGGTCGTCAACGCACAGAAGGTGGGGCCCAGGCTCCGTTTACCGCCCCACTGACGCGCGGGGCCAAGGTCGAAGTGGATGAACCCCGAGCGCGGGTAGAAGCCGAAGCCGAGGAACCCGACCTCGCGCGCCGCGGCCTCGAAGGCCACCGGGTCGTGGTTCGCCATGGCGATGTCGAAGGCGGCGCCGTCGAGGTGCTTCGACCGGGTGGCGCCGCGCGTCACCCAAATTCCCGCATAGCTCCGATAAGGGGAGAGTCGTCTGGATCAACCAGCCAATGATAAGCAGCGCCTTAACCGGCAATCCCTTCCACCCCAACCACCACCATCCCCGTCAAATGCCAGACGGCGGCCATCATGATCCCCATATTGAACGCGAACTCATTGGCGCAACTCTGCTTGAAGAACTCGCCCTCGAGGAACATGCAGGATCCCTTACAAAGCTGAACGACGGGGCAGGACATGCACTCGTCTCGGAAGGCAAAATGCGTCGCGGTATCGAGCGCGATGGCGTCGAAGTCGGCAACATGGCCGATCTTGTGGGCCCCCTTAGCGCCGGTGTTCTGACAGGTCATGACATTGCCACGCAGATCGACGGCGATGGCGTCGGGGCTGTCCATGCCGCATTTCTGGCCGAGGGCATCGATCGGCCGCCGGTGCTGGATCGAGGCAAAGAACTCGTCGATGCGCTCCCCGAGACCGAAGGCATTCGGATCCTCGACCAGTGCCTCGAAGATCGACCGCGTCAAGCTGTTCAGCTCCGCGGGCTCGAACCGCCCTGTCCCGATGGCGGTCGCTGCGTCATAGACATTTACGACGCCCTCGAGCCCGACGAAGATGTCCGGCCCGGCCTTTTCGGCGAACCATGCCTGAAGTGCCCTAAGATCGTGATGCTGGCGCGTCAGCACCGCATTGAACCCGGTCTTTTCGGGGCGCTCGGCCAACAGGGTTTGGATCCAATGGCTCTTGTCGGGATCGTCGAACGGATCCGGGCCGCGCAGATGCTGACCGGGCCCGTCGTGTGAGATCGTGATTTCAATGTCGTGTTGGGCGATGAAATCCAACTTTTCGCGGGAGAAGAGCGAGCCGTTCGTTACGATCGAGAAGCGCGCCGCCGGGAAGCGCTCCGCCAGCGCCGGGATCAGCCGCTTGATTTTGGCCCAGTAGAGGAAGGGCTCCCCGCCCCAGAGCTCGATCTTTTCCGGCGCATCGGTAATCCATCTGTCAAGCTCAGTCAGGAAGTGCTCGACATCGGCCAGCTTCGAGACCGTCGCGTCAGCGATCTGGAAGGCCTGGCTGCAGTAGCTGCAGGCATAGTTGCACGAAAGACCGAGCTGGATTTTCAGGATGCGGGGCGCGCGAGATTTTCCGAGGGGCTTGTCTTTCGCGACGCGGGCGACCTGCGCAAATATCCCCGGCTCGACGGGCAGCGGCAGCCCCTCGCATTCGGAGGTGTGTGGGTTGTACCGGATGTGATGGCGGCTGCCGTCACGCGCTTCCAGGGTCAGATCGAACCACATCAGTCAA
>JAUIDM010000210.1 GCA_030428915.1 Alphaproteobacteria bacterium
GGCGCGGCCTCCGCTTCCTCCGTCAACCGAGAACCACGATCGCGGAAAGCGGGCTGACATTGACCTGCTTCAGCCGCGGCTCGCTCCGCCTGAACGGGGCGGAACATCCAGGCGGCGACACGCGGCACATGAATCCCGATTATGGCCGCCGCTGCATGCAGGACTATCTCGATTTTTTGCCGCGGCTGGCGGCTTGAACATGTAGGCAAAGGAAAGGCACCGACCAATGTGGGACCGCAATCAGATGGCCGCACGCGCGGCCGAGGAACTGGAAGACGGCATGTATGTCAATCTCGGGATCGGTATCCCGACGCTTGTCGCCAACTATGTCGGCGACAAGGACATCACGCTGCAATCGGAAAACGGCATGCTTGGCATGGGCCCCTTCCCTTATGAGGGCGAGGAAGACCCCGATCTGATCAATGCCGGCAAGCAGACGATCACCGAACTGAGCCGCACCAGCTATTTTGACAGCGCCCAGAGCTTCGCGATGATCCGGGGCGGCAAGATCGCGGCGGCGATCCTTGGCGCGATGGAAGTGGCCGAAAACGGCGATCTGGCGAACTGGATGATCCCCGGCAAGCTCGTGAAGGGCATGGGCGGGGCGATGGATCTCGTCGCCGGGGTCGGAAAGGTCATCGTGGTGATGGATCACACCTCGAAGCACGGCGAGTCGAAGGTGCTGAAGGAATGTACCCTGCCCCTGACCGGCAAGGGTGTAATCGACCGGATCATCACCAACCTTGGCGTTCTGGACGTGGTGCCGGGCGGATTGAAGATCGTTGAACTGGCCGAAGGCGTTAGCGAGGACGAACTGCGCGCGGCGACCGAGGCGACGATTGTCTGAGGCAGATATCCGGCGCGAGAGCGGGCCGACCAAGGGCCGCTATGTTCTTGTCGAGGCGGGCGAGGAAGCGGAATTGACCTGGTCGGTGGTCGGCCCGACCCGGATAATCGCCGACCATACAGGCGTGCCAGATGCTCTGCGCGGCACCGGCGCTGGCAGGCGGCTCGTGGAACGGCTCGTATCGGATGCGCGGGCGGAGGGCTTCACGGTGATCGCGCTCTGCCCGTTCGTCAGGGCCATGGCTGCCCGGCACAGAGAATGGTCGGACGTCATCGTTTGACCGCCTTTGACTGTAGAAAATATCGAAACAAATCCATAATCCTGCCCTAATCCGTTGCTAGCCACCGGGGCAATGATGAGCGCCGATCTGCCCTTGCCGAAACAGACCCGCCGCACGCCCGACCGGCGGATGCGCGACCGGTTGATCATTGCCGGGCTCGTGGCGCTGTTCGTCGCCGGACTGATCGGGCTTGCCGCCGCGACGGGATGGCAGGAAACCCGCGCGCAGATCGCCCGGCTGACGCTCTGGCAGGGCGCGGTCCTGCTTGCGCTCTCGCTCGTCAACTATGTCTTCCGTGGCCTGCGCTGGCATCTCTTCACCCGCCGCCTTGGCCTGCCCACAACGCTCGGGCAGGACATGCGGCATTTCCTCGGCGGTTTTGCCATGGTCGTGACGCCCGGACGGGTCGGCGAACTGGTGCGGATGCGCTGGCTGAGGCGCGAAACCGGCTGGGCGTTCGAACGAACCGCGCCGCTGGCACTGGTCGACCGGGCCTCCGACCTCGCCGCGATGGCGCTGATCCTTGGGCTGTCCGTCTCATTCGCCGCGACCGGCGTGACCGGCGCTGTGCCGGTCACGATTCTGGCCCTGATGGCCGCCTATGTCGCCACAAGGCCGCGCCTTCTGGCAGCATGCGTCACGCTTGCCCACCGGCTGATCGGTCGCCTGCCGCGCGTCTTCGGGCGCATACGCGCCGCCGCGCGCTCGCTCGACCGGTTTTCCGGCATAGGTGCGTTGGTTCCGGCCCTTGGCCTTGGCATCACCGGCTGGATCGCGGAAGGTTACGCCTTTCACCTGCTTCTCGGCTGGATGGGGGCCGAGATCGGGCTGATGAAGGCCATCGCGATTTTCGTCTTTGCCACGCTTGCGGGCGGGCTGACCGGCGCACCGGGAGGCGTCGGCGGGGCCGAGGCCGCGATGATCGCGCTTCTTGCGCTTGACGGGGTTCCGATGGAGGTCTCTGTCCCCGCGACGGCGATCATCCGCGTCACCACCTTGTGGTTCGCGCTGGCGGTCGGTATGGCCGTTTTCCCCTTCGCCGAACGACTGTCCCTGAGAGGCGCCGATGCTCTGGAAAAAGACTGACTATACCGGCTGGGGCCGGGCGCTTTCCGCGACCGGAGAGATCGCGCGCCCCGAACGGCGCAGTGCGCTCGACGCGGCACTGAAGGACGGGCTCATTCCCGCGATCGGCATGCGGCGCAGCTATGGCGATGCCTGCCTTAACGACGGCGGGCGCGTGATCGAGATGACCCGTCTCGACCGGATGCTGTCCTTTGACCCGAAGACCGGCATTCTCGACGTGGAGGCCGGCGCGCGGATCGGCGAGATCGCAGCGGCATTCGCGCCCCGCGGCTGGCTGCCGGCGGTAATGCCGGGGACCGGCTTTGCCACCGTGGGCGGCTGTATCGCTCAGGACGTGCATGGCAAGAACCACCATAATGCGGGATCGTTCTGCCAGCATGTTGTCTCGCTTACCCTGCTGACCGCCGAGGGACCGATGGAGGTCTCGCCGGAGAAGACGCCTGCGCTTTTCCGCGCGACGGCAGGCGGTCTCGGCCAGACCGGGGTGATCGTCTCGGCCCGGCTGAAGCTGTTGGCGGCCAAGGGTGACGTTATGGTCGTCACCGAACGCCGCGTCGCCGACTGGGACGAATTCCTCGCCCGCCTCGATGCCTCGGATGCGACCTATACGGTCGGCTGGATCGACGCGACGGCCACAGGGGCGGCACTCGGCCGAGGCATTCTCGAAGAGGGGGAGACCGGTTCGGGCCTCATCCCCCAGCGCCCGACCTCGCGCAAGGTGCCGTTCAACGCCCCGCGTTTTGCTTTGTCCGGCCCGGTCGTGCGGATGTTCAACCATGCCTATTACCGGCGCGTGCCGGAAACCGGGCGGACGGTCGTCAAACCCATCGCGGATTTCTTCTTTCCGCTCGACAAGATCCACGACTGGAACAAGCTTTACGGCAAGGCGGGCTTTCACCAGTTCCAATGTGTTGTGCCCATCGCGTCGGCCCCCGCCCTACGCGAGATGCTGGACAAGATCGCCGGATCGGGCCTTGCCTCGCCTCTTGCAGTGCTCAAACGGATGGGGCCGGGCCGTTCGGGCCATCTGAGCTTCCCGATGGAAGGTTACACGCTCGCCGTTGATTTCCCGAACCGCGCCGAGGCGCGTGAACTGATCCGTAGACTGGAAACGCAGACAATTGCGGCCGGGGGGCGGGTCTACTTTGCCAAGGACAGTCTCGCCGAGGGTGTCGATATCGGCGCGATGTATCCCGAAATCGCCGATTGGCGGGCCGAGGCTGCCAAGGCAGACCCTGACGGGCGGCTCGCAACTGACCTTGTCCGCCGCCTGGCCCTGAGGAGTGCGCCATGAATTCGACCTGGATCATTCTCGGCGCGACATCTTCCATGGCGCGCGCCTTTGCCCGCGCGGTTTCTTCCGAAGGCGCGGCCGTCCTGCTCGCAGGTCGCGACATGGACGACCTGGCCGCGCTCGCCTCGGACTGCGCGTTACGTGGCGCGCGGACGGCCGAGGCCGTGGCCTTCGACGCGCGCCAGCCCGAGGGGTTCGCCGCCCTGATCGAACGGATGGAGGCCGAGGAAGGCGAGTTGAACGCAGCCGTCTTCGTGGGCTCCATGCCGGACCAGGCGGCCATCGACGAAGACCCGTCCCTGATCGACGGAGTGATCACCGACAGCCATGTCGGACCCGCACGATTCCTCCAGATGCTCGCCCCGCAGATGGAAGCGCGTGGCGGGGGCACCGTCGTCGGCGTCTGTTCGGTCGCGGGCGACCGGGGGCGTATCGGCAATTATGTCTACGGTTCGGCCAAGGCCGGCTTCGCGACCTATCTGTCGGGGCTTCGCAATCGGTTGACCCGCGCGGGTGGTCATGTCGTGACCGTAAAGCCCGGCTTCGTCGATACCGCCATGACCTGGGGCCTGCCGGGCATGTTCCTGGTGGCCGCCCCGGAGGCGGTCGCGGGCGATATCCTGAAGGCGGTAAAGAAACGGCGCAACACGATCTACACGCCCTTCTTCTGGCGCTACATCATGCTGATCATCCGGCATATCCCCGAGCCGATCTTCAAGAAGATGAAGATCTGAGTCCAAATAAGGGACCTAAGCACGACGGGCATGGTCCGCCTTGCGGACCATGCCGAGGTCCACGTCCGGGCAAAACTTGCACCAGCGTCGGGGCAATAAGCGTCGCGGCAATAACTGTAGACATACGGTGAACTGGGGCAGATGCTTGTCCGGTGGATGGGGAGGATCTGACATGGCACTTGAAGTCATCGGTTCAGGGTTTGGACGGACGGGAACAAAATCTCTCAAAGAGGCACTGGAGCGACTGGGTTACGGGCGCTGTCATCACATGCACGAGATAGTCGTAAATCCCGAGCAGGTGGTGCATTGGCAGAAATTGGCAGCCGGACAATCTGTCGACTGGGAAACCGTATTCGCGGGCTACAAGTCGCAGGTGGACTGGCCGGGCGCACATGTCTGGCGCGAACTGGCCGCTGCGTTTCCGAACGCTAAAGTGGTCCATACAGTGCGGCCCGAAGAGAAATGGTGGGCCAGCTTCGACAAGACAATCGGCAAGCTGATGGCCCGGTATCAGGAACTGCCGCTGCCGCCTCACATTCGCGACATCCTGTCGGCGTGGAACGATCTGGCCGGAAAGGATACTTTCGGCGGCGTTCTTGACGATAAGGAGATCGGCCTGGCCGCCTATCGTCGCAGGACAGAGGAAGTGCAAGAGGCGCTGCCCAAGGACCGAGTGCTCGTCTTTGATGTCGCGGAAGGCTGGGAACCGCTTTGTGCATTCCTCGAGGTCGAGGTGCCCGATGAGCCATTTCCTCACCACAACCTGAGGGCCGACTTTTGGGAAGTGCTCGGCGGGGAACCCGCGTGATCGCATTTCTCCAGTTGGGCTGAACACGACAAGGAAGAACTCGGAAAGATCGTTCCCGCGAACCCTGCCGCCGCGGCCGCCTTGTCATGTGCGAGGTCCGCGAATGGCCGGTTGCTTGGAAGCATCACCAAGTATCCGAAGATACTTGCCCGGTTAAGAAAATCCTGTGGATGCCGGAAACATCGCCTGGTCAGGTCTGCTTTGGGCTCAAAGTGGATGATGTGATTTGCCGACATGCCCGAAAACTGTCCAAGCCAGGCACAAGCCTTGCTTGACAGGCAATAAGCCCCGGATCAGGTCCGGGACGGACGCGTCACAGCGCCCTGATCCAGAACTGCATCGGCTTCACGCTCTCTTCCGCCTCGCCAATATCCTTCCACGCGTATTCCGCCACCGCGCCTTCGAGCGGCGCATAACCGCGTTTCAGCCAGAAGGCGTCGAGCGGGCGGTAGTCTGTCGGATGCAGCGGATGATCCTCGGGCCGCACCACCCGGCAGAAGGCGGAATGGGTCCGGCCCAAACGTCGCGCATGCGCCTCGCGCGTGTCGAAGAAGGCATGACCGATCCCCTGTCCCCGATATTCGGGCAGCAGCACCGATTCCGCGCAATAGAAGATGTCGGTCAGCGGAAGCCCCGTCGCGTCGAACGCCGCGCCGAATTCGTCGCCATGTTCCTCCATTGGCGTGCCGGTAGAGGCGCCGATCAGGCGGCCATTGTCGAAGGCGCCGACGAGAATCGCGTTTTCGCTTTCGCGATATGTCTTCAGATATCGACGCTCGTAGTCGAGATGCCCGTCATAGAGGTAGGGCCAGGCACGGAATACGGCGATCCTGAGCCGCGCGACATCGTCGAGCGCCGCCTCCAGCGCCGCGCCGGTCAGCGCCAGAACCTCTACACTCATGCCGAGACCTGCCGGATCCAGTCCTGAAGGTTGTAGTAAGTCGTCACCCGGGTGATCTTGCCGTCCTTGAGATCAAAGAATCCACCAGCGGGCAGGACGTATGTCTGCCCCCGTGCCTCTGGCAGGCCGGGATCGGTCTTGAGGTAGGTGCCGTTCACCACAAATTCCGCCGCACCGCGGGTGCCCTCATCGTTGGAAAAGACCACTATGTCGGTCAGTTCCTCGCGGTAGGTCTCGTTCATGTGGCGGCAGAACTCGGCAAAGGCCTCCTTGCCCAGCCGCTTCGCACCCTCGTTCACATGATGGGCGAAATCGTCATGCAGCGTCTCCAGCATGGCGTCGAGGTCGCCGCGGTTGAAAGCGGCGTAGTAAGCTTCGATCGTGGCGCGGGTCATCGGTTTGTCTCCCATTTGTCGCGGCGGACCTTAGGGCAGTGCGCGGACGCCGCCCATTCCCAATGCGTCAGTTTTTTGCGCACAAGCGCCCTGCGGACTACTCCGCCGTCGGCGGCCCGAACCTTTCGATCATCCGGGTCCGGATTTGGTCGCGGGCCTGGCGGTAGGCGTTGAGCTTCGTCTCGCGGTTCTCGCCGATGCCAGTCGGGTCCATCACCGGCCAGTATTCGACATCGAGATGGAAGAAACGGGTAAATTCCAGGGCCTGCCGCTGGCTTGCGGGCGAAAGCGCGACGACAAGATCGAACCCTGACAGGTCGTCGCCCCATTGCTGCATCTCCTCGAAACTGCGCGACCGGTGGCGCGACAGTTCCACGCCGATCTCGTGGCAGACAGCGATGGAAAAGCCGTCGATCTCCAGGTCGTTATGCACACCGGCCGACTGCACATAGCAGTCATGGCCATAGAACTTCTTCATCATGCCCTCGGCCATGGGCGAGCGGACGGCGTTGTGATCGCAGCAGAACAATACCGACTGGGGCAGCTTGCCGTCCAACATCACCCCCCGAAATGCAGGACGCAGATAAGGGTGAAGAGGCGCCGGGCGGTGTCGATATCCAGATCGGCCTTGCCCTCCAGCCTTTCCTGCAAGACGCGCGCGCCTTCGTTGTGGATACCTCGCCGGGCCATGTCTATGGCCTCGATCTGGCTGGGCGGCAGACGTTTGACCGCATCGAAATAGCTTTCGCAGATCTGGAAGTAATCCTTCACGACCTGCCGGAAGGGGCCCAATGACAGATGAAACTCCGCCACCTTTTCCTCGCCCTCGCTCTGGATGTCGAAGACCAGCCGCTTTTCCCGGATCGAAAGACCCAGCCGGAACGGCCCCTCCTGTGGCGTCTCTCCGACCTTCGGTGGCAGGGCAAAGGAATTGTCCTCCAGAAGATCGAAGATCGCCACCTTGCGTTCCTGTTCGACTTCCGCCGTCGGCGCGGGAAGGCCGCGATCGTCGATCTCGATATGGCAGATGCGGCTCATCACGCTTCCCCCCGGTTCAGCCTGTCCAAGCGGGCACGGACCGAGAGCCCGTGGGCCTCAAGGCTCTCCGAGATCGCCAACCGTTCCGCAGCAGGACCGATGGCGGCGAGCGCCCCGGGCGTCATTCGTGCAAGTGTCGTACGCTTGAGGAAATCCATTACACTCAGCCCGCTTGAAAACCGTGCCGAGCGCGCTGTGGGCAGCACATGGTTCGGCCCGCCCACGTAATCGCCGATCGCTTCCGGAGTCCAGCGCCCGAGGAATATCG
>JAUIDM010000211.1 GCA_030428915.1 Alphaproteobacteria bacterium
ATGGAGCCCGGAACGGAAACATTTGCCGACCTTCCCGGCTGGATGGGTCTGCGCGCCTCGCGCGCGTTGGGGGGGCTGTCGAACCTCTGGGGCTCGGCCACCCTGCCCTACGCGCAGAAGGATATGGCGGGCTGGCCGATCACCGAAGGCGACCTTGCGCCGCATTACCGGGCAGTGGCCGGATTCCTGCCGGTTGCCGGAAGCGCCGACACCCTGGAAGCAGTTCTGCCCGCCTTCCCAATGGACGAAGGACAGGGCATCGAACCCGCGCCTCAGGCGCGCGAACTGCTGAGGCGGCTGGCCAAACAACATGCCGCGCTTGCGGGGCTGGGTGTCCATTCGGGCCTTGCCCGACAGGCCGTGGACAGATCCTGCCGCCGCTGCGGCCTCTGTCTGCATGGCTGTCCCTTCGGGCTCATCTGGTCAGCCCGCGACACATTGGACGGGCTCCGGCAGCATCCCGGTTTCACCTACCGTCCCGGCGCGGTGGTAACACGGGCGGAAGAGGATGCGGGCACCGTGACACTGCATCTTGCCGATGGCACGACGGTCAAAGGCGGCCGCGCCTTTCTCGGCGCCGGTGTTCTGGAAACTGCCCGCATCCTGCTGGCGTCGCAGCCCAGCCTTCAGGAACTGACACTGAAGGACAGCCAGCACGCCTTCCTGCCGATGCTGCATCGCTGGCGGAACCGCACCCGGCCCGACCGGGGGCGCTTTCACACCCTGCCACAGGCATTTGTGGAGATCGACGCAGCCGAGGTCTCTCCCTTCCTCGTCCATTCCCAGATCTACACCTGGAACGAGTTCTTCCCGCGTGACCTGGTCGAGAATTATGCGCGCAAGCTGCCCGGTTCTGCCCCCCTCTTCACCGCGCTCGCCCGGCGGCTGATCGTGGCGCAGATGTTCCTGCATTCGGACCATTCGCACCGGATGCCACTCAGGCTGGCCAGCGATGGACGGTTGCAGGCGCGGCTGGATGCGAACCCGGCGATGGAGGGCGTCCTGAAGGCCGCCGCCCGACACATGGCCAAGGCGATGCGCAAGGTTGGCCTTCTGCCCCTGACATTCGCGGCCCGTCCCGGCGCGCCGGGGTCGAGCTTTCATGTCGGCGCTTCCGTCCCGATGTCCGCCGAACCAAAAGCAGGGCAGTCCGATATCCTCGGCCGCCCGCTAGGCTGGGACCGGCTGCACCTGATCGACGCCTCAAGCCTGCCCGCGATCCCGGCAACGACCATCACCTTTTCGGTCATGGCCAACGCCCATCGTATCGGAACTATGGCGCCTTAGGCACCCCGTTCGAACGCCCCGGCCTCCAGCGCCTTTGCCAGTTCCGTGTCGCCCTTGCCCTGCGCGGCGCGGGCGAAGGCCGCACCATAGGCTTCCAGCACCCGATCCTCGCGCCAGACTTCGCCAAACGCCTTGCGTGCCGCATCGGATCGGGTCGCGCGCGTGTCCGGGTCCGACTGAATCGTGCGCATTGCCGCGACCAGTTCGTCCTCGGTCTCGAACAAAGCCCCGGCACCGGACCGTTCGACAATCTCCGGGAACGGCCCCAGCCTGCGGGCGATCACCGGCGTGCCCAGCCGGAAGCTCTCGATCAGGATGATCCCGAAGGTTTCGTAGCAGACCGAGGGTACGATCAGGCCAAGCGCCCCCCGGTAATAGGCGTTCAGCTCATCCGGGCTCTTGCGGCCGAGGAACTGGATGTTCTTCCGCCCACCCGCCAGCCGCTTCAGCTCATCCGCATAATCGCCGTCGCCAAGGATCAGGAGGTCGGCATCGGGATAGCGGTCCATCGCAGGGAAGACATCCTGCAAGCCCTTGATCTTCTCCAGCCGCCCCACGAACAGGAAATAGGGACGCGGATGGCCGGTATAGGGCTCGGCCAGTTCCGGCAGGTCGGGCAGGAAATAGGGCAGTACCGTCATGTCTTGCCGCAGTCCGAACTCGGCATGCTTCGCCCGGCTGAACTCACTTTTCGCGATGATCAGGTCCATGTGATCAAGCGCGCGGTCGAGCATGCCGGTATGCCGCCAGAGCTGGGGCGGTCGCTTGAAACTGAGCTGGCATTTCAGGCAGTGCTTTTCGTCGCAAAGCTCGCGTCCGTAGCGCCAGAGGACGTGGCTCGGGCAGACCAGCCAGTGTTCGTGTGCCTCGTAGACCTTCAGCGCATTGCCCATCGGCAACAGGCCCGGGCCGCCAATAAGAGAGGTGTTGTTGTGCCAGATGATGTCCGGCTTGCGCTCGGCAAGTATCTCGCGGATGCGGTTCGCATGCACCACTGGGCGACCGAGTTGCTGCGTCAGCAGGTTTGCGACGAAGCCGTTTTTCGCCCTCAGCCCGATCCGCCGGACCCCGTCCGGCGCGCCCTCAGTCTGAACCTTGCCGCCAAGGATCAGATAGCTGTCCTCGTCATGCACGACGGTCACGTCATGGCCCCGAGCCACCAGCGCGCGGGCCATCCGCTGCACGCCGATCGCGTCCCCGCCGAAGGAATAGGGCGGGTAGAAGGTGGTGAACATGACGATCGAAAGCGACCTCACGCCGAAACCTCCGGTGCGGCGGGGCGCGCATAGGAGAGGAACAGGCGGAGCCGATCGCGCATAAACATAAGCGTGAGCGCGGCAAAAGCGGCCACCCCGGTCAGGATGCAGAGTGCGACATCGACAACCAGTGGCGTCCCGGCCAGCGCCCGATGGGTTACGATCACCGCCCCGGCCATCACCCCGGTGGCAAGCGCGGGCAGGATATTGCAGGTCAGGAGCGGCATCACTGGCATGTCGCCCAGCCGCGCCACCAGGCGATAGCGGAAGATCCAAAGGATGTAGTGCGCCGCGACAAAGGCCCCCGTGATCGCCACCAGACCCCAATGCCTCACGAGCAGCATCAGAACCGCGGCCAGCACCACGTTTGACCAGGTCAGAACCGTGATCTCCCAAGCCTTCCCTGCGGCGAGGCAGAAGCTCTGCTGGACCATCGCGATCGAGAAGTAAAGGCCGAGGAAGGCCATGACCGACAGGACAGGTGCCGCGCGCAACCACTTTTCGCCGAAAAAGAGCAGCAACACCGGCTCGGCCACCACAGCGAGGCCGATGAAGAACGGGAACGCGATGACCCCGGTCAGGCGCGCGATGTCGAGAAGCAGGTCGCCAGCCCGTCCGCCTTCACGCGTGACAGCGGCGAAGGCAGGCTGCGACACCATTCGCAAGGGTGTCGAGATGAGGAAGCTCAGCGTCTCCACCAGCCGCCAGGATACCGAATAGAACCCGGTGGCGACCGGCCCGAGCGTCGCGCCGATCAGGACGGTCGGCATCTGCACTGCCGCCAGCTCTGCCATCCGCAACCCCAGCACCTGCACCCCGAACGTTCCCGCCCGGCGCAAATGAATGCGAGTGGTTTGCAGTCCCGGCCGCCACTCCACCGCTGTCCAGGCCATGACGACATTCGTCGTGATCATCGCGATCCACTGGCCAACGAAGCTCCAGATCTCCCAGCCGGTCAGCGCCATGCCGATGCCGACCGCGCCGCCGACGATCACACCGGCAATGGCACGAAGGGACAGGACGCGAAAGTTGAACTCGCGCCGCAGAATCGCAACCGGAACCGCGGTGAAGGCGATAAGCAGCACCGTGACCGACAGGCCCCGGATCAAACCGGCGACGACCTCTTGCCGGTAAACCGCCGCGATACCCTCTGACGCCGCCCAGAGCAGGACGGCCAGAACCAGCCCGAGCCCGGCCGTCAGCCAGAAGGCAGCATTATAGTCTTCGGGCTTGGGGTCGTGCACGGCGATGAGGTATTCCGACACGCTTTCCCGAACCAGCGCCTCCGCCAGCACGATGAAGACCGCCGCCATCGACAAAAGCCCATAACGCTCCGGACCAAGCAGTGCGGCCATGGTCACGAAGACGACAAAGTTGATCGCCTGCTCGGTCCAGCCGCCGGCTGCCATCCAGGCGACGCCCTTTATGAACTTGTGCCCGACGGTCACCGCCCCGCCCCCGAGGCCATGCCCTGCCAGGGCTTTGCGACCGCCGACCTGATCGCACGCAGACCCTTGCGGGCGGCAAGATACGCAGCCCCGCGTCCGGCCAGATGGGCGCGCCATCGGGCCATATCAGTGAAATAAAACATTTCGAGCCGCGGCAGATCATAGGGGTCATCCCCGGGTCCGGCCTGACCCAGCCGCGTACCCACTGAGGTCTTGTAGAGCTTCGCGATCTCGGCGCGTACCTGCGGCCCGGCAAGGCCGTAGGGCGGGGCGAAATGATGAATTGGTTGGGACAATCGGTCCCCAATCAAGGCTTTCGACCGCTCAAGTTCGGCGCCGCGCGCGTCTGCCGACAAGGCATCGAGATCGGGATGGCTGACAGTATGACTGCCGAACTGGACGCCCTCGGCCGCCAATGCCCGGATCGTGCCCCAGCCCATCAGCTTGCGGGGCGGCTCGGCGATGCCGCGCCAGCCCTCCTCACGGCCGATATAGGCTGTGGGCAGATAGACAATGGGCGTGAAACCGTGCTTCGCCATTTCCGGCCAGGCGGCGTCGGCGAAATCCTGAAAACCGTCGTCGAAAGTGAGAATTACCGAATGCGGCGCCAGTTCGCTCCGCCCGTCCCGAGCGGCAAGATAGTCGTCGAGCGTTATGACAGGGACGCCCGCCTCGGCAATCGCTGCCATCTGGACGGCAAAGGTCGCCGGTGCAATCGACGTCGCTCCGCCCCGGTCCGAGATCGAGTGATACATCAGGATGTCAATCACCGGCGCGGCCATGCTCAGTCCTCGACCCGGTGGCTTTCGAATTCATGCCGGTGTTCAGCCCATCTCGCCCGGTCGATGCCGCCCTCTGCGGTCAGCACATCGGAGGCCGCGTAGGCCATGGCGAAGGCGTGATGGGTATTGTCATGCGCGAACAATCCCTGCCGCCCGAAGCTGAGGAACCCGTCGAGCGAGGACAGCCAGTTATCCACCGTCTCGAAATGGCGCTGATAGTCGAGGTCGTAGACCGGATAGGCGTGCGCGATGCGCCGCGTCTCGGTCCGGATCACCGGCACCTTCACCGGCAGGCCGAGATTGCCCAGCCACTCGCAATAGTGCTTTCCCAGTTCGTCATCCGACATGTCCCACCATTTCTCGCCCGGATCGCAGGGCAGCTCGGCACACAGGATCGTGCGGCCCTTGGGGCCCGTCGCCGAATTGTAGTTCTTCGGCTCCGACATGCGGGAAATCGGGATCGACAGCTCTGGGAAATAGTGCGCGTCGTATTCCGTGAACCGATCAGTCTCAAGGATGAGATAGACGAGGATCATGCCACGGAAGCGGATCGCCTCGGCGGCCATGATCACTTCGGGCGGCGGCGGCGGGTCCATCAGCTTCACGACTGTGGTCAACGGGATCGTGGAATAGACCTGATCGGGTTCGTGACGCGTCTCGGTGTCCCCGTCCTTGGTGACGACGCCGGTCACGCGGTTTCCCTCGCGTTCGATCCTGACGATGTTCGCGCCGAAACGGAATGCCGCACCCTGCCCTTCGGCGGCACTCACCATCGTGTTCGATATCTGCCCGAAGCCTTTCTTCGGATAATAGAACCGCCCGGTCGTCTCGCCCCTCAGGCCCGGGATCATCCGCAGCATCTTACCGAGGATCTTGCCGATGGAGGAGCCAGAGACCCGGCGTTCGGCAAGCGTCACCGCCAGCTTGTCGGGGTCGAGCCCCCAGAGCTTGCGCACATAGGGAAAGTAGAAATTCTCTGAGATCGTGGGGCCAAGACCGTCATAGAGCACCGAGGAAAAGCTGCGCGGGCCGGAGGATTTCTTGCGGAACTTCTTCAGCGCCATGTCACCGATCAGCGAGGCGGCAAAGGCGGGCGGCAGTTTCAGAAGCGCGTCCTGCAATTTCAGCGGAAAGTGAATCCAGCGCCCGCCCAGCCGTATGCGGCCATGACGCGGTTGCAGCAGCAGGTCATCGCCCAGCAGCGCCTTCACATCAGCCAGCACGTTTTCATCCGCGACGGGATGAAACCGGTGCGAGCCATAGTCACACCAGATGCCGTCGATCTGGAACGAGGTCGAGTTGCCGCCCGCGACCGGCGCGCGTTCCAGCACCTCGACCTTTGCCTTGCCCTTGGTCAGCGCATAGGCAGCGGCAATGCCTGCAGGCCCCGCACCAAGCACCGTAACGCGCGGCAGCCGCCCGCCCTCCCTGTCGGCGTCTGCCGTCATTCCGAAATCTCCGTCACTTGTGAAACCTTGGTCCCGAAACCACCGCCCGAGGCGATCAGGATCAGCGCGCCCAGCGCGCCTGCGAGGTAGAGAATACCCTGCCAGGCGAGCCCCGCCGCCACCACGGCGGGCGCGGCCGCACCAAAGGGGGCCAGGAGTGCCGCAAGCGAGCTTTCCCGTACCCCGAGTCCACCGAGCGAAAGGGGCAGCGTGGCCACGATCTTGGCAATCGGCCAGGCAAAGAACCACGCGGCCCAACCGACATCGACGCCCATCGGTTCGGCCAACCGCATGGACAGGAGGATCAGCACCGCCTGAACCCCCGCCGACAACGACAGGGTAAACAGGAGGAGCCACGGCCTGCGGCCGAGGTCGGCAAAGGCATCGGCCACGCGAAAGGCCAGGTCGCGGGCGGGCAGACCGGGCCAGCGGCTCCAGATCCCGCGAGCAATCTTCGGGAAGATGAAGAGCCCCCCGGCGGCGGTGGCAAAGACGATGCCCGCAACGCTCAGGCCCAATGCCGGGCTGCCCCCACCTTGCAGCATCAGGAGGCCAATCAGCGTCAGACAGGCGAGCCCGACGAGATCGATCAGACGGTCGCCGATGGCGGCGGCGGCAACTTTCGGCCCGTCCTTTAACGCGACATGGGCGAGCGCTGCGCGAACCGCATCGCCGCCAGCGGCGCCGGGCAGGCACAGATTGGCGGCAAGCCCGGCAAAATGCGCGCGCAATGCGGTCGGCAACGCAATCGCTCGATCCATCAGCAGCCACCATTTCGTGGCCGTGACCAGATGGCAGGCAAGGAAGGCCAGAAGGACGGACAGAAAGACCGGCAGGCTTAGCCGCGAAAACCCGTCAAGGATCGCGTCCTTCGGCAGAAACCAGAAGATGAGCCCAAGTGCTGCGGCCGAGCCACAGGCCCGGATCAACCATTTCCGCGTCGCCGTTCCGCCCAGAGCCACCGTCAGGGCCTCAGATGCAGGCGAGAGATCATGTCGGCGATCAGGCCCAGCGACCATATGATCAACGCGGACAGGAAGGCAAAGATCGTGGTTTCCGACAGGTTGTCCATCCAGATGTCATAGACGAACTTCACCGCCCCCAATGTCATCAGCGCCAACCCCAGCGGAATGAAGACGCGAAGCGGGTTGAAGAGCACCGTCATCCTCAGGACGAGGATCAGGAAGTTGATGAAGTCGACGGGCCGGATTTTCGATTTCCCTACCCTTTTGCCGTACTCAATCGGCGTATAGATCATCCTCTTTCCATTACACGACATGCAAAGCGTGATCGTCGTCGTGAAGGAGAACTTCTGCGGCAGAAGCGGAATGAAGGGCACAAGCTCGGACTTGCGGAACACGCGCAGACCTGAATTCAGGTCATTCAACTTCCGTTCGGCAAGGAACGAGGC
>JAUIDM010000212.1 GCA_030428915.1 Alphaproteobacteria bacterium
GTGAGCCGACCTCGATGCGGATCATCGAAGGCCACAAGGGCTGCTACGAATACTCGACCCATTTCACCGGTCTCGAAGGCCACGGCTCCGGTCCCGACCGGGGGGTGAACGCGGTCGAATACGCGGTGCGCTACGTCGCGCGGCTTCTGGAACTTAAAGACCAGCTCAAGGACCGCGCGCCGAAGGACAGCCGGTTCGAGCCGCCCTGGACCACGATCAACACCGGCGCTCTGATTGGCGGTGTCGCCCACAATGTCATCCCCGGCAAGGCGCGGGTGGATTGGGAGATGCGGCCCGTGCAGAACGGCGACGCCGATTTCGTGAAATCGGACCTGCACGAGTTCTGCACCCACAAGCTCCTGCCTGCGATGCGCGCAGTCTCGCCCGACGCCGACATCGTCACCGAGGTGATCGGCGAAGTGGACGGGCTCATTCCGGCGGATGAAAACGAGGCGAAGGACATTCTGATGGAACTGACCGGCGCGAACGGTGCCGATACCGTACCCTTCGGCACCGAGGCCGGCATCTTCCAGTCGCTCGGCATGTCGGCGGTGGTCTGTGGGCCGGGCTCCATCGAGCAAGCGCACAAGCCGGACGAATACGTTTCGCTTGACCAGCTTTCACAATGCCTGACGATGCTCGAAAGGCTGGGCGGGAAGCTCGCCGCGTGAGGATGCGATGCAGACTGCTACAGAAACGGAAAGCCCGGCGAGCGTGATCTTCTGGCGCGCCGCGCCATTCATCTTCCTTGTTTTCTGGTCCGGCGGCTATACCTTCGCCAAGCTCGGCCTTGCGCATATTGAACCCCTGACGATGCTCGCCGTGCGCTACGGGCTCGCGGTCGTGGCGCTGCTGCCGCTTCTCTTGCGCGCTGCGACGCGCTGGCCGGTCACGGCGTGGCATTGGGGTGCGATAGCGCTGACCGGCTTCCTCATCCAGTGCGTCTATTTCGGCCTCGCCTATCTCGCGATGAAGCGCGGCATGAACGCGGGAACAACCGCGATCATCATGTCGCTGCAGCCGATCCTAGTTGCCGCACTGTCGCCGATCATCACGGGCAGACGTGGCGGGCGCTATCTCTGGCCCGGCCTGATCCTCGGCTTCCTCGGGGTCGTGCTGGTAATCATCTCGGGCAAGTCGCTCGGCCCCAGCCCATGGGCGGCCGTCCTTCTCGCCCTGAGCGCGCTCGCGGGGATCACGCTCGCAACGCTCTTCGAGAAGTGGCATGGTATGAAAACCGACCCGGTCGTCGGCGGGCTCGTGCAGTACGTCGTGGGCTTCGCCGTCCTGATGCCGGTCGCGATGGCAACAGAGACGATGGTGATCGACTGGCACCCCGAACTGATCGTGTCGCTGGCCTATCTCGTTATTGCCAACTCGATCATCTCGATCGGTCTTTACATCGCGCTCCTGCAGCGTGGGGATGCCACGCGCATCTCGGCGCTGCTCTACCTCGTCCCGCCGCTCGCCATGCTTCTGGCCTGGGCCATTCTCGGTGAGACCGTGACCCGGCTCGCGCTGGTCGGTTTTGCGCTTTCGGCGGCGGGCGTCTACATCGTCAACAGACAAACCGCATGAGGCCCCGGGCATTTGAACATTGATACGGACGACATAACCCGCAGCGCCCGCGACAGGTTCGAGCGGATGCATGCGGAGATCCGCAACCGGATCTGCCTTCTCGACTACGCGCCGGGTATCCGGCTTTCGGAAGAAGCCCTTGCGGCCGAGTTTGGCATCAGCCGGACACCGCTGCGGCGGGTTCTGACGCGGCTTGAGGGTGAGGGTCTTCTCAAGTCCGTTCACGGTGTCGGCACCTTTGTCACCGATGTCGATATCGACGAACTGGCGCAGACTTACCGCCTGCGGCTCGAGCTGGCCGAACTGACGGGAAAACTCGACGCGGTTGCGCCGGATGAAGATCTCTGGGCGGAATTCCGTGCTCTTTCGGCCCGATCGAAAGAGATCGTACGCAGCCCCGACCCGCGCCGATTTGCGGAACTCAACATGGATTTCTTTCTCGCACTTCTGCGGTTGACCGAGAACGAGCCGCTGCGCGAAATATGCGAGCGGCTCTACTTTCAGACGACACGGATCTGGCTGAAATCGGTCTTCGCCTCGAAGATCGACCTGCGCGACGAGGTGGATGTGTTCGACCGCGAAGTGCACGACATCCTGCGCGCGCTGGAGATCGGCGATCTTCACGCGGCGGCGCTGATCCAGCGCGCACATATCTCGATGAGCTTTCAGCGGATGCGAAATGGAGGCCGAAAACGGCCCTGACGCCTGTATCCGTTCGTGCCTCCCGGGGGGCATGCCTGCGTCTTGCAACGGTTGATCGACGAGGCCTTATTGTGCAGATCAACCGGGGTTTACCAGGGGCAGCCTGACGTGATGTCATGAAACCTGAGGCGGTTCGAATTCTGATTCAATGCAATCTCGAAAAGCTGTATTGAAAGAAAGGCACCGGCGCCCCCAGGAAACGCGCGAACAGGACGGGGCGCCGATGCTCTCTACCCGGGGGGGCTTGCGCCCCCCCGAATTCCTTTATTCGCCGCCACCGCGGCTATGGACCCAGGCCGAAACAGCGCGGATATCAGCCTCGCTCAGCCGACCAGACCATGCGGGCATCACGCCAAAGCGGGCATTCGTTACGGTCTCGGTCAGCGCTGCGGCATCGCCGCCATAAAGCCAGATCGCGTCGGTCAGGTTAGGCGCACCCTGAAAGCGGTCGCCGGTTCCGTCCTCGGCATGGCAGGCCGAACAATTGTCCGCATAGACCGTGGCGCCTGCGGCGGCGAGGCCTGCGTCATGTTCCTGGCCCGAGAGCTGCAGGACATATTGCACGACCTGATCGATTTGCTCCGGCTCCAGCAACTCGTCAGCACCAAAACGCGGCATCTCGGAATAGCGGGCGTCCGGATCCTCGTTATTGCGGATACCGTGGCTGATGGTGAAGTGGATATCCTCCATCGTCCCGCCCCAGAGCCAGTCGTTGTCCAGAAGGTTCGGGTAACCCTTCGCTCCCGCGGCACCAGAGCCGTGGCACTGTGCACACCAAGTGCGGAAGATCGCCCCGCCTGCATTCTGAGTGTAGTTTACCAGATCGGGGTCCGAACTGATTTCGGTCAAGTCGGTCGCAACAAGTTTCGCCTCGACCGGTGCATTGGCCTCTTCGAAGCGCTTGATCTCCTCGGCAACCGCGATGCGGTTGTTCTGACCCAGCAGGCCCTGCGTGGCCGAGTTCACCAGCGGCCATGCCGGATAGGCGATCGTGTAGAGCACGCCCCAGAAGATGGTCAGGTAAAAGGTCCAGAGCCACCAACGTGGAAGCGGGTTGTTGTATTCCTCGATCCCGTCCCAGGAATGGCCCGTCGTATCCGGCTCGGCCTTATGTTGAATGGGTTTCTTGCTCATATCAGGCCTCCTCCGCCGGGGCGGGTTTGTCTTCATGCCGGAAGGGGATGTTCGAGATATCATCGTGCACGCGGCGCGATCCGGGCCGGAAAGCCCAGAGCACGACTGCCACGAACACGAGGAACAACGCGAGCAAGGCCCAACTGTCGGCGAACTGGCGGGTTATGGTGTAAAGGTCCATCTCCCCCTCCTCAGCGGTTCGGATCGGGCTGGAAGGTCGAGAAGTCGACCATCGTGCCCAGAACCTGAAGATAGGCCACCAGCGCATCCATCTCCGTGATGCCGGCCTGCCCGTCAAAGTTCGACACGACCGCGCCCGGATAGCGTTCAATCAACCCGTCGGTATCGGCGTCCGGATCGGCCTGCGCGGCGAAATCGGCCTTGGCCAATTCGATCATCTCGGACGTGTACGGCACGCCGACCAGTGCGTCGGTCGACAGCCGGTCCTCGATATGTTCAGGCTCGATCAGCCGGTTCAAGAGGAAGCCGTATTTCGGCATCACCGATTCAGGTACAACCGATTGCGGATCGGTCAGGTGGTCGACATGCCATTCGTCGGAATAGCGGCCTCCCACCCGGGCCAGATCGGGTCCGGTACGTTTCGATCCCCACTGGAACGGATGGTCGTACATCGATTCCGCCGCCAGCGAGTAATGCCCGTACCGCTCCACCTCATCCCGCATCGGCCGGATCATCTGGCTGTGGCACACATAGCAGCCTTCGCGGATATAGATGTCGCGCCCGGTCAGTTCCAATGGCGTGTAGGGCCGCACGCCTTCCACCTTTTCGATCGTGTTTTCGAGGTAGAAGAGCGGTGCGATTTCCACGATCCCGCCGACGGTGACGACCAGGAAGGACCCGATCAGAAGCGCGGTTGCATTGGTCTCAAGAAACTTGTGCTTTTCGAGGATTCCCATTGTCTGGTCCCTCCCTTATTCGGCCGGGACCGGCGTCGAAACAGAAGCCGTGGCCGGCTGTTTCGCAACGGTTGCCCAGAGGTTGTAGACCATGATGATGGCGCCTGCGAGGTAGAGAACCCCGCCCATGCCCCGCACCACATACATCGGGAACTTGGCACTGACGGTATCGGCGAAGGCATTCACCAGGAAGCCCTGCGCGTCGACCTCACGCCACATCAGCCCTTCCATGATCCCCGTCACCCACATCGAGGCGGCGTAGAGCACGATCCCGATGGTGGCGAGCCAGAAGTGCCAGCTGACCAGCGTCAGGCTGTAGAGCCGCTCGCGCTTCCACAGGCGCGGCACGAGGAAGTAGAGCGCGCCGAAGGTGATCATGCCGTTCCAGCCAAGCGCGCCGGAATGGACGTGGCCGATGGTCCAGTCGGTGTAGTGCGACAGCGAGTTCACCGCCTTGATCGACATCATCGGCCCTTCGAAGGTCGACATGCCGTAGAAGCCGATGGAAACCACCATCATCCGGATGATCGGATCGGTGCGCAGCTTGTCCCACGCGCCCGAGAGCGTCATCAAGCCGTTGATCATGCCGCCCCAGCTGGGCATCCACAGGATGACCGAGAACACCATGCCAAGTGTCGCCGCCCATTCGGGCAGGGCCGTGTAGTGCAGGTGGTGCGGACCGGCCCAGATGTAGAGGAAGATCAGGGCCCAGAAGTGGATGATCGACAGTTTGTAGGAATAGACCGGGCGTTCAGCCTGTTTCGGCACGAAGTAGTACATCATACCGAGGAAGCCCGCGGTCAGGAAGAAACCCACCGCGTTGTGGCCATACCACCATTGCGTCATCGCATCCTGAACGCCGGCGAAGACCTGCACCGATTTCGACCCGAAGACCGAGACAGGGATGGAGAGGTTGTTCACCACATGCAGCATCGCCACGGTGACGATGAACGACAGCAGGAACCAGTTCGCCACATAGATATGCGGTTCCTTGCGCTTGACGATTGTTCCGAGGAAAACGGCCAGGAAGGCGACCCAGACGATGGTCAGCCACCAGTCGACGTACCATTCCGGCTCGGCGTATTCCTTGGATTGCGTGGCGCCCAGGATATAGCCCGTCGCCGCCAGCACGATGACAAGCTGGAAGCCCCAGAAGACGAACCAGGCGAGATTGCCGCCCCAGAGGCGGGCAGCCGAGGTGCGCTGGACGATGTAGAACGACGACATGATCAGGGCATTGCCGCCAAACGCGAAGATGACCGCTGACGTGTGCAGCGGACGAAGCTTGCCGAAATTCAGGTATCCATGCGTGAGTTCAGAGAAATTCAGCGCCGGAAAGGCAAGCTGGAAGGCGATTGTCACGCCGACTAGAAAACCCACGACGCCCCATAGGGCCGTGGCGATCACACCCGCCCGGACCACGCCGTCGTTGTATTCGTGAACCGGTTCGGGGTGATTGTCTCCCACCCGCCGCAGAACCCACAGAAAGGTCACGGCGGCGGCCAGCATCACCGTCATAGCGTTGACCATATAGGCCAGATCGCGCGCATAATTGGCAGCGATGGCGGCAAGCACCGCGATCGCGCCAAGTACGGCGAGTTTTATGTAATCCCACATCTCAGCGTTCCCTCGTCATTCAGTCGCGCCCGATTCGTATGTTAAACTGGGCGTTATTGGACTGTCGCGGTTGTGGCCGCGGGCAGCAACCGTTGCCTTGATCTGTGTCAAGTTGCTTTGCGCCCGCGGTTGATCCTTGTCAAAGCAGCCCTGGGACATACAGCGTTAGCCTGATCCCATACAGCTTCACTCAGGAAGGAGAAGCCCGATGGCCTTCAAGTCGATTCTCACCGTTACAACCGACCCGGCCGGTACTGGTCCGCAGATCGACGCCGCCATTGCGCTCGCGCGGCGCGAGGATGCGCATCTGGACGTTCTGTGCATCGGCGTCGACGTCACCCAGACCGGCTACTATTATGCAGGCGCCACTGCGATACTGACGCAGGAAGCCTATAACCAGGCCAAGGAAGAGGCCGCGCAGGCAGAGGCGGCCGTTCGCAACAGGCTCGCGGCCGAGGATGTTCGCTGGGGCGTGGAAACGGCGGTTGCCCAGATTGGCGCTCTGTCCGGCCCGGTTGCGATGCAGGCCCGCTATTCCGACATCGTGATCCTGCCGAAGCCCTACGGACCCAAGGGCAGTCAAGCGGCCGAGGCTGTCCTCGAGGCAGCCCTGTTCGAAGGCCGCGCCCCGGTTCTGGTCCTGCCCGACGGATATTCAGACGCGAAGTTCGGCCAGCGGATCGTGCTGTCATGGAACCAGAGCAACGAGTCGCTCAGGGCGGCCCGGGTCGCGCTGCCGGTCCTGAAAGCCGCGACCCTGGTCGACATCACCGTCATTGACCCGCCGACACATGGGCCGGAACGGTCGGATCCCGGCGGCATGCTGTCCCAACTCTTGTCGCGTCACGGCGTTCATACCGAGGTTTCGGTGCTGGCCAAGACCCTGCCGAAAACCTCGGAAATTCTTGCCCGCCATGTGCGCGACGTCAATGCCGATCTGGTCGTGATGGGCGCCTATGGCCATTCGCGCTTCCGCGAGGCGATCCTCGGCGGCACGACCCGCAACATGCTGGAACATGCCGAGGTGCCGGTGCTGATGGCGCATTGATCGCATTCAGGCGGCGCTTAGGGCTGTCGCCTCAAAGCCGCGCAGGACCATGGCGGCGGTCCTGCGCTCCTGCGCGTGTCGGGGCGCGTCGGGAAAGAGCAGGTCGATCTCTTCGCGTGCCGCGTCCGGCAGGGCCTCCAGCGCCATGTCGCCGAGATGCAGGCTCTCACTCCACAGACCATTGGCGCGGATGATCTCGTGCTGGTCGAACAGCAGGTGGTAATAGGTGACGGCAGGCGCCTCATCGACGACGCGGATTCCTGCACCATCCACCAGATGTTTGACCGCCACGAGAACTTGCGGCACGCCGAACAGCAGTTCCGCCCGCCAGTCGGATATCTGCACCCGGTGCTGGGGCGACAGGGTAAGGTCGGAATATGGCAGCCCGCCCGAAAGCGCACCTGCCGCGATGCAGACCGGCAGAAGCTGCGGAAACCGGGCCAGATCGATACTGTCGAGCGCCCGACGACCGATCCATCTGACCGGTTGCAGACCGTTGTCCTGCGTGACCACCAGGTCGCCTTCGCGGATCGTTTCAACCCGGCGCGGGCCAAGCGAGGTCTCGATCACGCTGCCTTCCGCAAAACAGATGATCACCGGTTGCGGGGTGGCGTTGAAGTCGTTTTCACCC
>JAUIDM010000563.1 GCA_030428915.1 Alphaproteobacteria bacterium
AGCTGGGCTGAGTGAGGGGATCGGCCCATGCGACTGCGTCCCCGCCAGAAACTCTTCGTCGAGCGCAGCCTTGCTGCGCTCGGCACCCGAGCCAACACGCTCGGCATCGCCCCGACCGGGGCAGGCAAAACGATTATGCTGTCTGCCGTCACCGGCGAAAGCATCGGCGAGACCGCCGCTAAGGCCTGCGTGCTGGCCCATCGTGACGAGCTGACGGAGCAGAACCGCGCGAAGTTCGGGCGGGTCAATCCGGCGATCACCACCTCCGTGGTGGATGCCACGACCAAGTCCTGGGGCGGGCAGGTGACCTTCGCCATGGTCCCGACGCTGACGCGCGAACGCAACCTTGCCGCCATGCCGAAGCTTGACCTGCTCGTTATCGACGAGGCCCATCACGCGGTCGCCGACAGCTACCGTCGTATCATCGATCATGTGCGTGATACCAACCCTGACGCTCGTATCTTCGGGGTCACGGCGACGCCGAACCGGGGCGACAAAAAGGGGCTGCGGGCGGTCTTCGACAATGTCGCCGACCAGGTGCGGCTGGGTGAGTTGATCGCCTCGGGTCACCTGGTACCGCCGCGCACCTTCGTGATCGATGTCGGCGTGCAGGACAAGCTCAAGGCCGTGCGCAAGACCGTGTCGGATTTCGACATGGCGGAAGTCGCCGAGATCATGGACCGCGCGCCGATCACCGAGGAGGTGATCCGCCACTGGCAAGAGAAAGCAACGGGTCGCCCCACGGTCGTCTTCTGCTCTACCGTGGCGCATGCGGCGCATGTGGCCGAGGCCTTCAATTTGGCCGGTATCCCGACGGGGTTGATCCATGGCGATCTGCCCGGCGAGGAACGGCGCAACATTCTGGCGGCCTTCGCCTCAGGCGAAATCCGCGTCATCACAAACGTGGCTGTCCTCACGGAAGGCTGGGATCATCCGCCCACCTCCTGCGTCGTGCTGCTGCGGCCCAGTTCGTACAAATCGACCATGATCCAGATGGTGGGCCGGGGCCTGCGCACCGTGGATCCGGCCGAATTCCCGGGCGTCGTCAAGACCGACTGCATCATTCTGGATTTTGGCACCTCGAGCCTGACCCATGGCACGCTGGAGCAGGATGTCGATCTCGACGGCAAGACGGAAACCGGCGAGGCCCCGACGAAGACCTGCCCGTCCTGCAAAGCTGACATCCCCCTGGCTTGCCGCGAGTGCCCGATCTGCGGGGAACTCGTGGCAGACGATGAGGACGATCCCAAGAGCCAGGAGGCACCGGACGGTGAACTGTCCGGTTTCTTGATGACGGAAATCGATCTGCTGAAGCGCTCGAGCTTCGAATGGGTCGACCTCTTTGGCTCCGAGGACGCGCTGATGGCGACGGGCTTCACGGCCTGGGGCGGCATCTTCTGGTACGAGGGCCAGTGGTACGCGGTCGGCGGCCGCAAAGGGGCCGAGACCCGGCTGCTTGGCATCGGCGAGCGGTCCGTGTGTCTCGCCCAGGCGGATGACTGGCTCAACGCGCATGAAACCGACGAGAGTGCGTTCAAGACCCGCGGCTGGCTGGGCCAGCCCGCCACCGAGAAGCAGCTGCAATATCTCTCGGCGGCCGCGCGT
>JAUIDM010000213.1 GCA_030428915.1 Alphaproteobacteria bacterium
GGCGTCGGCTTGCGTTGAAGTGCAGGAATTTTCACATGAAAACAGCGCCGGCGCTCAATGTGGCAGAGCGTAGGCGCATCTAATCTGATCATCGACACTACAAAAATGTTGTTTTGTCGTTTTTTTTGGGTCATAGTCTACACTTAAAGCGACAGGGGAAGCGCGTGGCGTCGAAGAAAATCAGACGACGGGACTTGATCCAGCAGGTCGTGCAGGAACGCGGCGCGATCAGCGTCGGGGCCCTTGCCGACATGCTGGGCGTCTCAACCCAGACGATCCGTCGTGATCTCGACATGCTCAGCGACAGCGATGGTCTGCGCCGCGCGCATGGCCGTATCGAGTTGGCCGAGGACAGGCTGAACACTCCCTTCGACCAGCGCGCTGGCACCAACCTGGTCGGCAAGCGCGCCATTGGTGAGATCGCGGCCTCCAGAATTCCCGATGGCGCGACGCTTTTCATTTCGATCGGCTCGACGGCCCTGAGCGTGGCCCGGGCGTTGCACCGACGCAAGGAGCTGACGGTCATCACGAACAACCTCAGTGCAGCGATGACGCTGAGTGAAGAGGTCTCCAACCGGATCATCCTTCCCGGGGGCGAGCTGCGTCTTCCGGACCGCGATTTCGTCGGCGAGGAAGTCGTCGCCTTCTTCGCCCGTTACCGCGCCGAGTTTGCGATCTTCGGCACGGCCGGTGTCGATGCTGATGGCGCCCTGCTGGAATTCCATCAGGCGGAGGTGCGGGCGACCGAACGGCTCCGGCACAACGCCGAAACATCGCTTCTGGTCATCGACCACAGCAAGTTCGGGCGTCTCGCCCCGGCCATGGGCGGCAACATCACCGATATCGATCTCGTGGTCTGCGACCGGGCGCCCAGCGAGGCTTTCGCGCCGCTGATCGAGAATCTGAACGGCCACATCGTCTTTGCAAAGGACAATGAATGACCACCAGCAAACCCTTCGTGCATGTCGAGAATGTCGCCAAGCGCTGGAACGGTCAGCTTGGTGTCGAAGAGGTCGATCTGTCGATCCCGCGCGGCTCTTTCGTGGCGCTTCTCGGGCCGTCGGGCTGTGGCAAGTCCACGACGCTGCGCCTTTTGTCCGGGTTGGAATTGCCTGACGAGGGCACGATCACCATCGACGGGCGCAACGTGACGACCACGGCCCCGTCCGAGCGCAATCTCTCGATGGTCTTCCAGTCCTACGCCCTCTTTCCGCATCTGAGCGTTGCCGAGAACGTGGTTTTCGGCCTGAAGGTGCGCAAGGTGCGCGCGGCAGAGCGGCAGGAAAAGCTGCGCCGCGCGCTAGAGATCACGGGTCTGCTAGGCTACGAGGCGCGAAAGCCCGGCGAGTTGTCAGGCGGTCAGCGGCAGCGTGTGGCGCTCGCCCGCGCCATCGTGGCCAACCAGCCGTTGTGCCTGATGGACGAGCCCCTTTCGAACCTCGACGCAAAGCTGCGCGCGTCGGTGCGCAAGGATATCAAGAAGCTTCAGGTCGATCTCGGGATCACGGTCATCTACGTCACCCACGACCAGACCGAAGCTATGAGCATGGCCGATATTGTCGTTCTGATGAAGGATGGCCGCATTCAGCAAACTGGCGCGCCCGAAGACCTCTATTACCGTCCCGCCAACACCTTCGTTGCCGAATTCGTAGGCTCACCGCCGATGGCGCTGATCGAGGGGACAGCGCTACCGGGCTTCGAGGGCTACGACAAGATCGGGCTGCGTGCCGAGAACGTACACCTGGCCGAGGCAGGCAATGGCCGACTGACCTGCCGCGTCTCGGAATGCGAGTTTCTCGGATCAGAGACCTTCGTGGGCCTGACCCACTCTTCAGCATCCGGGCTGACCGTGAGCCTGCCGGGGCTGCGGAACATCCCTGCTGGCGAGCAACTTGAGATCGCCTTTTCTGACAAGGACCTGCACTTTTTCGACTCCAGCGGCAGGAGGATCACGCCGCAGACGGTCGCGGCCGCCAGTTAAGGACGGCACGGCAATTTCACCAATCAGGGAGGAACTGATGACAAAACTCAGCAGACTTGCCGCCGGCGGCGCAGCGGTCACGTTGCTCGCGACACCGCTCGCAGCGCAGACAGAACTGACCATGTATTATCCGATCGCGGTCGGCGGTGCCTTGACCGAGGTCGTCGACGGGATCGTGGCCGAATTCGAGGCTGCCAACCCGGACATCAGCGTGGAGGCCATCTACTCCGGCAACTACGACGACACCCGTGTCCGCGCATTATCGGCCCTCGCCTCCGGAGAGCCAGCACAGCTGGCGGTGATGTTCTCGATCGATGCCTACGACCTGATCGAGCAGGGCCTTATCGTGCCGTTCGAAAGCATCGAGGGTGTGTCGCAGGAGTGGCTGGACAGCTTCTACCCCGCGCTCATGGCCAATAGCCGGATCGAAGGGCAGACTTGGGGCATCCCGTTCCAGCGCTCGACCATCGTGGCCTACTACAACCGCGACATGTTCCGCGACGCGGGCCTCGACCCCGATTCGCCTCCGTCAAGCTGGGACGAGATTGTCAGCATGGGCCAGGCTCTGACCGACGAGGATACCTGGGGTCTCATGATCCCCTCGACCGGCTATCCCTACTGGATGTTCCAGGCGCTGGCGATCCAGAACGGCGAGGAGCTCATGTCGGGCGACGGCCTGACCACCTATTTCGACGATCCTGAAGTCGTCGAGGCTCTGGACTTCTGGCTTTCGCTGTCGACGGAGCACGGCATCATGCCGACCGGCACCGTGGAATGGGGCACTTTGCGCCAAGCCTTCCTGGAAGGTCAGACTGCGATGATGTGGCATTCCACAGGCAACCTGACGGCCGTGCGCAATGCGGCGACGTTCGACTTTGGTGTGGCCGAGCTTCCTGCGAACGTGCGCCCCGGTTCGCCGACAGGCGGCGGCAACTTCTACATCTTCGAGGATACCACGCCTGAAGAGCGCACGGCTGCTCTGCGGCTGATCGAATTCATGACCTCGCCCGAACAGGCCGCGGCATGGTCGATGGCCACCGGCTACATGGGCGTCTCGCCCGCGGCCTATGAGACCGAGGCGCTGCAGGCCTACACCGCCGAGTTCCCGCCAGCGCTGGTTGCGCGCAACCAGCTCGAAAACGCGGTGGCGGAGTTCTCGACATTCGAGACCGCACGGGTGCGCGAGGGTCTGAACAACGCGATCCAGGCGGCCCTGACCGGCGGCTCCTCGCCGGCGGACGCCCTGTCCGAGGCCCAGGCCGCGGCCGTCCGGCTGCTGCGCGACTACCAGTAATCCCCTGCCGCGGGCATCCGGCTCCATCCGGTTGCCCGCCCACAACAGGCTCCGAAGGGCAGGCTCATGGCGAAGCACGTAAATCTCGAGCGCCGCAGGCAGGCGATCTATGGCTGGCTGCTGCTGTCGCCCGCCGCGGTTCTACTGACGACTTTCGCGTTCTACCCATCGCTTGCGACGCTCTGGGCGAGCCTGTTCAGCCGCGAGACACGTAGGCGTCCCTCGGAATTCGTCGGCATGGAGAACTACAGCGACCTTTTCGCTGATCCGACGTTCTGGATCGTGGTGCAGAACAACCTGATCTACGCCGCCGCCACGATCCCGATCTCCATGGCAATAGCCTTGGGGATGGCGCTTTGGGCGAACTCCAAGATCCCTGCCCAGGGCTTCGTGCGAACCGCCTATTTCACGCCGACCGTTCTACCGATGATCGCGGCGGCGAACCTCTGGCTCTTCTTCTACACACCTGGCCTCGGTGTCCTCGACCAGATCGGATCACTCTTCGGACTGCCCTCCGTCAACTGGCTCGGCCAGCCCGAAACGGCACTCTGGGCAGTCATCATCGTGACGATCTGGAAGGAGGCGGGCTTCTTCATGATTTTCTACCTCGCCGCGCTGCAGACCATTCCCGAGGATCTCAAGGAGGCAGCCGACATCGAGGGCGCCAGCCGCTGGACTTACACCCGCCGGATCGTGCTGCCGCTGCTCATGCCGACGACGCTCTTCATTCTCGTCAACGCCCTGATCAACTCGGTCAAGCTGATCGACCATCTCTTCATCCTGACGAAGGGCGGGCCAAACGATGCCTCCAAGCTGATCCTCTATTACATCTGGGAAATGGCCTTCGCCTTCTTCGACGCGCCCCAAGCGGCAGCGATGACGATCCTCGTGCTGGCAGTGCTCGGCATCGTGGCCGGCATCAAGTTCACCATTCTCGACAAGCGAACGCACTATCAATGAGCGGTCTTCTGCGCCACCTTGAGAGCTTCGGAGCGCTGCTGCTAGCGGTCATCTGGATCTCGCCGCTGCTTTTCGCCTTCTGGGCTGCGGTTCACGCGACCACGGATGCGGTCAATTTCAACCTTACCGCTCCGTGGACGCTGGAGAACCTCCGCACGGCCTGGGATGGTGCGCCCTGGCTGCGCTACTTCCTCAATACCTTCGTGCTGGTGACGGTCATTCTGATCGGCCAATTCATCGTGACCACGCTGGCCGGTTTCGCCTTCGCGCAGGTGCGCTTTCCCGGCCGGGATATCATCTTCATCCTCGTTTTGATGCAACTGTTCATCCTGCCCGAGGTGCTGATCGTAGAGAACTACGTGATGGTATCGCGCCTCGGACTCTTCGACACGATCCTTGGTGTCGGCATGCCCTACATGGCGTCCGCCTTTGGCATTTTCCTGATGCGCCAGGCATTCAAGGGCGTTCCGATCGAACTGCACGAGGCCGCCCGCATTGAGGGCTGCGGCTGGATTGGCATTCTCTGGCGCGTATATGTGCCTTTGGCCCGCCCGACCTATCTCGCTTACGCACTTGTGTCGGTATCGACCCACTGGAACAACTTCCTCTGGCCGCTCATCGTTACCAATTCGCCGGATACGCGTCCGCTGACCGTTGGGCTGTCGATCTTCGGCGCGCCGGAAAACGGTGTCGACATCTCCGTCATCTCGGCAGCGACAATCATGTCCATCGCACCTCTGCTCGTCGCGTTCCTCGTGTTTCAGCGGCAATTCGTTCAGGCATTCCTGCGTGCGGGGATCAAGTAAGTTCGATGGCTCGGCTTCTTCACCTTTCGGACCTGCACGCGGTCGCCGTCAACATGCGCGCGTCGGAGTTGCTGGATTCCAATGCCTTGCTGCGCACTGCCATCGACGCGCTGTCCGAGCGGCTCCCGGCGATCGGGCCGATCGACGCTGTGTTGGTGACCGGGGATATAAGTGACGACGGCTCAGCCGACAGCTATGCCATAGCAAGAGCGGAGCTCTCACGGCTCGGGCTGCCGATTTTCGTCATTCCCGGCAACCACGACCGCCGTGCTGCGTTACGCGAGGCCTTCGCCGATACTACGCCGATGCCGGACGATGGCCCACTCGACTGGGTCGCCGATGTCGCGGGAACGCGGATCGTAGGGCTGGACACGCTAGTCGAGGGTCAAGGTGGTGGGAAGCTGCGTGCCCGGTCGCTCGACCACTTGGCCCAAGCTCTTGCTCAGTCGAAGGACCAATCCGTCGTGATCGCACTGCACCATCCACCGCTTCGCACGGGCATCCGCTTCATGGATGCCATAGGGCTCGAAAATGCCGAGGCGCTGGAGGGCATTCTGCGTCGCCATGGCGGACCGTTACGAGTACTGGCCGGCCACGTTCACGGAGTCTATCACGCGATGCTGGGCGGCCATCCAGTCGTGACTGCACCCTCCACGTGCAGCGCTTTCGCGTTCGATCGACGTCGGGAGGCCCCGGTTGGGTTCATGCTCGGCCCGCTCGGCTTTGCCGTGCTCGACACGGCGCCGGGCGGGGTGTGGACGGCCTGCCCGCTTGCTATGGGCGATGGCCCCTACGGCTTCTGACATGGACCAGACAGGCGCCCCGCTCGTCTTCATGCTGAACATGGCCGCTTCGGCTGCGCTACTGATCTGGGCCGTGCGGCTGGTGCGGACAGGGTTCGAACGTGCATTTGGCGGCCAGCTCCGGCTCTGGTTGCGCCGATCTACGTCGAACCGCTTCGCGGCCGCAGCGACCGGAGCATCGGCGGCAATCCTGATGCAAAGCTCGACCGCGGTGGCCGTCCTGATGGCTGGGTTTCTTTCGACCCGCGCCATCGGAAGCCTTTCCGGGCTTGCGATCATCCTGGGGGCAGACTTGGGATCGGCGATCGTGGCGTTGATCCTCCATTTCGAGATCGGCGCACTAACGTCACTTCTGCTTTTGGCCGGAGTGATGATCTTCTTGCAAAGCTCCGCGCGGCGGATCCGTCAGATCGGGCGCATCCTCATCGGATTGGCGCTTATTTTCCTTTCACTCGATCTGATACGGGAAGCCAGTCAACCCCTCATGCAGAGCACCGGCGCGGAAGGGATCATGCAGTATCTGGCCCGTGACCCAATAACGGCTTTTCTGCTTGCGGCAATATTTGCGTGGCTGGTCCACTCGAGCGTTGCCGCGATCCTGTTGTTCGCCACGCTCGCCGCACAGGGAATGCTGCCCATTGCAGCAGCATTTGCAATGGTGCTTGGTGCCAATCTCGGCGGATCCATGATTGCCTTCTTCCTGACCCTGACGTCTTCAGCCGTCGTGCGTCGTGTGGTTTGGACCAACCTCGTCCTGCGGGGTGGAGGCGCGGCCCTGATGCTCTCAGCGCTTGTCAGCTACGATCTGCAGGCCGACATGTTGGGGGCCACACCCGGTCAGCAGGCGTTGCACTTGCACGTGCTGTTCAATGTCCTGCTGCTGGTCGCCTTCCTGCCGCTCGCCAAAGTCCTCATGCAGGTCGCTGACAGGATGATCCCCGACCCGGCCGGATCCGAGGCAGCAGGGGCAAGGCGCTCCGCACTTGATCCGGAGGTCCAGAACCAGCCGCGCCGCGCCTTCGCCTGCGCTCTGAGAGAGCTGGTCGATATGGGCAATCGGATCGAGGCTATGCTCCGCGATGCAATGCCTCTCTTCGACAAATACGACGAGTCGGTCGCACAGAGACTGCGCCACGAGATGCAGGATATCGCAGCGATGTCGCTGGATATCCGGATCTATCTGTCGGGCCTACGCAGCAGGGACCCCGAGGAAGATACCGGCACCCGCAGCTTCGATTTGTCAGGGATTGCAGTGAACCTCGAGGCGGGGGCTGACATGATCGCCCGCAAGATGGTCGTGCTCGCAGGCAAGAAAGATACGGACAGCCTGAACTTTTCCCCCGAAGGCTGGGGCGAGCTGCGCGATTTCCATGACGTGGTGCTGCGCAACGTCCAGCACGGCATCTCGGTGTTGATGTCCGAGGATCTCGGGCTGGCGCGCGAGCTAGTTGAGCAGAAGGAACATGTCCGTGACCTCGAACAGAGCCTTCAGCGCAAGCACCTAAGACGGCTGCGACAGGGCCTGACCGAGTCCTACGAGACCAGCGCCATCCACCTTGATCTATTGCGCGCCCTCAAGGCGTTGAACACCTCCTTCGCAATGATTGCCTATCCGCTGCTGTCGGACCATGGCGAGTTGAAGCAAAGCCGTCTTTCCGGCTCTTGACCGATCCGGCTGGGTAAAGGTTAAGACCTCGTTAGTTGGCTGAACCCTACTGGGAACGATCAAAGTTCCCTTGTTCAAGAGTCAAGTTTGCTTCCGACCGGCTCTGATTGT
>JAUIDM010000214.1 GCA_030428915.1 Alphaproteobacteria bacterium
CGCGGCTCAGCCATCGCTCGCATCCACCAGCCGCTTGTCGGCGAGGTCTTGCAGGAACTCGGCGACATCGGCGACGACCTGACCTTCGGGCGCGCCGAAGCGTCGTGCAAGATCGCTTGCGATCGCGGCAACCGTGCGCGTCCCATCGACCTCATTCAGGATCACCGCGCCGATCTGGTCAAGCATCAGGGCCGTTTCGGGCCCAAGCAGAACCTCGGCCCGACGCACCTTGTCATGGTGCAGCCGCACGCCGCGCGGCAAGGCAGGGATCGCAGTTGGGGTCATGCCAGCCCCTCGCCTGGCTGCCAGGCCCCCGGGGGAATCCGGCCCGGCGCCACATAGGCGGAGTAGAGCGCGTCAAGCTGCGCCCAGAGGACATCTGTCTTGAAGGTAAGCGCCTCTGCCGCCGCGTCCTGATCGGCCTGCGTCACGGCATGATCCAGCACCCAGCCAAGGCCGAACTTCACGTCCTTCGGCGCTTCGTCCAGCCGGTGACGGAAATAGCTGATCGCTTCGGGGCTGGCGAAATCGTAATGCTCAAGCAGGCCCGCAATCCGGTCGGCATGGATCTTGGGTGCGAAAAGTTCGGTCAGTGACGAGGCCACCGCCTTCAGCATCGGCTCATCGCGCACATAACGCACATAGGCATCGACCGCGAAGCGGGTGGCGGGCAGGACGCCCCTTGCCGAGGCGACATAGTCGGGGTCGAGCCCCACGGCGGAAGCAAGTTTTAGCCAGCGCGCAATGCCGCCCTCGCGCGTGTCAGTGCCGTCGTGATCTTCGATCCGCGACCGCCAGCTGCGCCTTAGGGTCGGATCCTCAACCCGGCTCAGAAACGCCGCGTCCTTCATTGGAATCCGGCTTTGGTAATAGTAGCGGTTCACTACCCAGGCGCGGACCTGATTTATGTTGCAGCCGCCCGAATGCAGCAGCGTGTGGAACGGATGGCGGTCGTGATAGCGTTCGTCGCCGATCCTGCGCAGGCGCGCTTCGAAAGCTGTGCGCGTTGTCATTTCGTTCATATCCGAAACTCCATTCCGTCCCGGGCGATGGTCCAGCCCGCTTTTGCGACCGCCTGCGCCTCGGGTCCGTCCGGTTGAAGCGCGGGGTTGGTATTGTTGATATGTACGAAGACCTTACGCCCCTTCACGTCGGCAAGCCGGGCCAGAGAGCCCCCGGGTCCTGCCATCGCGATATGCCCCATCCGCGCGCCGGTCTTGGTTCCCGTGCCGGTTGTCGCCATCTCATCGTTGTCCCAGACGGTGCCGTCGAACATCAAGAGATCGGCATCGGCGAGTTTCGCCACCAGCCAGTCGGGCGCGGCGGCACAGCCGGGCACGTAGTAGGCGCGCTTGCCGCCTGCCGTCAGGCATAGGCCCACGGTCTGTTCGCCCATCGCTTCTGTTTCCACGGTTTCTCCCTCAAGATAGAGCGCCACCTTGCCGGGAACCGCGAAGGGCGTGATTTGCAACCCTTCGACTGGACTGAACGGCTGATCCAACGCGATGGGTCGCCTGGTGACCAGCGCTGGGTCGAGAACGCCGAAGACCGGATTTGCCGCCAGCACCGACAGGATATCGGCAGAGGCAAAGACGTCGAAGCCGGTCTTTTCCCGCAGCGTCAGAAGACCTGCCACATGATCGACATCGCCATTGGTCAATACAACGGCACGAATTGGACTGCCCCTCAGACCCGGCGGATGCAGGGCCGCCGTGCGGTCAAGCTGATCGCGGATATCGGGCGAGGCATTCAGCACCGCCCAATCGCGCCCGTTTACGGAAACTGCCACGGAGGACTGGGTCATCCGTGGCAGTCGTCCCTCGCGCGCGTCTACGCAGTTCCGGCAGGCGCAGTTCCATTGCGGAAGACCACCGCCCGCCCCGGCGCCGAGCACGGTCACCAGCATCGGGTATTCAGAACAGCGGGCGATCGTCGTCTTCGGCCGGTCCGTACATGTTGATTTCCATGCCGCAGCGAATTTCGACAGCCTTTGGCTTCGTCCAACTCATATCGCGTCCTCCCTTGTGAAGCGTGTCAACAAGACTAGAAGCAACCGGGCTATCGGCAAATTAGACCAAAGGATGGGTTCAGACGTTTCCGTCGCCGATACGCCGATGCCGGGCGCGCGCGCCGCGCCCCGGCGCGACAAATTCCCGGCCCGAGGTTTCCTTCGTGTCCGATTGCCGATAGAGAACGCCAACCAGTAATCTCCCCCGAGGATCCGAGATGACCCGCTCCGCGCTTGCGGCCTTTGCCGCTGCCGTATCCCCGCCCCATGCGCCCGCCCTTCCTTCCTCGGTTGCGGCCCTCAGGACTGAAATCCTGTCAGGCCTGACCGTGGCCCTCGCCCTCGTTCCCGAGGCCGTGGCCTTTGCCTTCGTGGCAGGTGTTCATCCGCTTGTGGGGCTCTATGCCGCCTTTCTGGTCGGGCTGATCACCGCGCTGATCGGAGGGCGGCCAGGCATGATCTCGGGCGCGACGGGGGCGCTGGCAGTCGTGATGGTGTCGCTGGTTGCGAGTCATGGGGTCGAATACCTCTTTGCCGCGGTCGTTATGATGGGGCTGATCCAGATCGCGGCGGGGCTGCTGAAGCTGGGCAAGTTCATCCGCCTTGTGCCGCATCCGGTGATGCTGGGCTTTGTCAACGGGCTGGCCATTGTCATCGGACTGGCGCAGCTACAACAGTTCCGCCTTCCCGATGGCAATGGCGGTCATGTCTGGATGACCGGCTGGCCCCTCGTCACCATGCTGGCGCTCGTCGCCGCGACCATGGCGATAATCTGGGTGATGCCGCGCCTGACGCGTGCCATTCCGGCGCCGCTTGCCGGGATCGGCATTGTCGCCGCGCTTGTCATCGGTTTTGGCATCGACGTGCCGCGCGTGGGCGATCTCGCCTCGATCAAGGGTGGCCTGCCAGCCTTCCACATTCCCGCCGTGCCCTTCAGCCTTGAGACACTGAAGATCGTGCTACCCTATTCGGTGATCCTGGCCGCCATCGGGTTGATCGAAAGCCTTCTCACACTGAACCTTGTGGGTGAGATCACCGGCAAGCGCGGGGGCGCAAGCCAGGAATGCGTGGCGCAGGGCATCGCCAATACCGTGACCGGTGTCTTCGGCGGCATGGGCGGTTGTGCGATGATCGGCCAGTCGATGATCAACGTGACGTCGGGCGGGCGCACGCGGCTGGCGGCTGTGACCGCCGCTCTGTTCCTTCTCTCCTTCATCCTCTTCGCCTCACCGCTGATCGAGCAGATTCCGCTCGCCGCGCTGGTGGGCGTGATGTTCATGGTGGTGATCGGCACCTTTGCCTGGCAGACATTCCGCGTTCTGCGCAAGGTGCCCGCGACCGATGCGGTTGTGATCGTTCTCGTGACGGCCATCACAGTTGCGACCGACCTCGCCATGGCGGTCGTTGCCGGTGTCATCGTCTCGGCCCTCGCCTATGCCTGGCAGAACGCCAAGCGCATCCATGCGACGACGGCGGAAGAGGACGGCGCCAAGGTTTACCGGATCGAGGGACCCTTGTTCTTCGGCTCGACCGACGGGTTTTCCGAGCTTTTCACGCCCGAGGATGATCCCGACCGGGTGATCGTCGATTTCGCTTCGAGCCGTGTTGCCGACCAGTCCGCCCTTGCAGCCATCGAAGCGCTGGCCGCACGGTACGAGGCGCGGGGCAAAGTGCTTGTGCTGCGCCATCTCAGCCGGGATTGCCATGCGCTTCTCCATCGCGCGGGCCAGCTGATGGTCGACAGCGACGACGACCCCGATTACGGGATCGCCGTCGATTACGGCGTGCGGGCCGGCGCGCTTGGCGCCGGCCACTGACACGTGAGGTAGGTCTAGACCCTACTTTGCGGGGGCTTCATTCGCCGCCGTCTTCGTCCTCGGCCTCACCCACCGGGCAGCAGCGGTATTCCTGGCTTTTCTCCAGAAGCTGGATCTTCTTGGCCAGAAGCTGGTTTTCCAGATCCTTGCGCGCGCGGTCCAGCGCGATGGATTTCTGTCGGCTTTCCTCGCAGGTGTTGCAGTTGTCGAGGCAACCCTTCACGACGATGGCCTGTGTCGGCAGGCAGGTCGTGCGGGTAAAGCTGAGCTCGGCCGCGAACTTGGACGAGACATTTCCGCCCACACGATCGATCACGCCGGCCTTGACGAGTTCGGCATCCACGGCCTTCAGCGCCTTGTCGCGATCCGCCTGCGACATCGGCGGCACGCGCGAAGACAGGGCAACGTTGCGGGTCGCCAGCGCGAGGTTGAGGTTGCCCGCACTCGACAGGCCGCCTCCGGCACCGCCGATCAGATTGGCCTTCTGCGCAGCCGCGCTCGTCCGCCCCGCAGTCTCGACCTCCAGCCGGTTCGCCTGCGTCGCGCGGATACCGTCGGGGATGACCGCAACGCTCGATGCCGGCCGGATCGGACGGGCATCGACCCGCGCATCGCCCGCACGGTCGATCACCCGGCGCAGGACCGCCTTGATGGTGAATTTCAGCGTCTGCTTCTTCACCAGCTGGTAGGCCAGATAGGTCACCGCATGGCACTGGTTCCGGTTCTCGAACACCCGGGTCGAGGCCTCGTAGGCGCTTTCGCTTTCGCCTTCCGCATGGGACCGGCTTTGCACCTCGCCCACGGCGATGGAATTCGCCGCCCGTGTCGCCTGCACTGACCGGTCATGCGAGGAGGAGGCGTGCTGCGACAGTTCCCGCGCGAAATCCGCGCTGGAATTGGCGTTGAAGTCGCCGTCCACACTGGTGCTGGCGCCGCCCGCGAAACCCACCGTCCAGTAATCCGCACTGCCGTTCACCTCGAAATCCGAATGCGACTGGCTGTTCGCCTCGGCCTGATCGCGGATCGTGAGGTCGGACATGTAGCGGTCCATTGAGGACATGTAGAAGGTCTCTTCCGAGGCCTGTTCGTGCCGGTAGTTGACCTCGGACTCACTGTCGTAGCTGAAGCGCGAGTTGCGCGAGGCTGTGTAGAGCCGCACCTTTTCGCCCGGCAGCAACGTGGTGGAATAGACCACGTCGCCAAGTGCCAGCGGGCCGGGGCAGCGCTCCAGCTCGGCGATATAGGTTACCTCCACCTGAGCGGCCGCCAGCGGGATGCGCAGACGGTACGCGAATTGCAGCCTTTCGCAGCAGGGATCCTTGGTGATTTGGGGGCAACAGGGAAGATCGTTAAATGAAATGAGATCGCCATCGGCCATCATCTTTCTCCTTCCTGAAAACACTGGTTTCAAAACTCCCCGCAAGTCCGGCGAAAATGCGCCGGGCCCGATGGTGCCGGGGAGTGAACATGCTAGGCCGACTCACCCTATGCGTGAAATACCGGAATACCCTAACAGCGGAATCCGGCCGGTCTTTGTGCCCGCTAAAACCTGGCCTGGCGAATAGTCTTTGCTTGGCATGCGGTTGCGGGGCTAAATGAATGTTGAGCGGCGAGAGGAAGGCATGCACCGTTTCCGGTCAAATCGCATCGGGGTTGATAAAGGATCAATCGTCCTGTTCTCGGATTACGAGGATGGAGGCGCGATGTGGACGGGGCACGGACCGCGGGAAATGCGCCGGACCGTGCAGTTTGCCGAACCCTTCGCAGCTGCACCTATCGTGCAGGTCGGTCTCAGCATGTGGGACATGGACCAAAAGAGCAACCAGCGCGCCGACGTCTCGGCTGACAAGATCGGACCCGCGGGGTTCGAGATCGTATTCAAGACCTGGGGCGATACACGGGTCGCGCGGGTGCGCGCGGACTGGATGGCAATCGGCGATGCGCCTGACGAAGATGATTGGGACGTTCCGTAGTGAGTGGCGCTATGCCCGCGGCCGGTAGCCGGTGTCAGCTGACGCCCCACCAACGCAACGTCTTCCCGTAGTGAAATCGCAAGGCTCGGGTTGCCGCTTCCACGTCGCGGTGTTCGAGAGCGTCGATGATGGCCAGATGTTCTTCCATGGCGGAAACTATTCGGTCCTGTAGGAATGGACGCGCATTCTGGATAATGGAGATACGCATTCGGTTGGCGGCGTAGGCCGCTGCAAGAAGCGAATTTCCAAGGCCCTCGGCCAGATAGTCGTGCAATGAAAGGTCGACCACGATCGCCTTGGACGGCAGATCTTTCGCCGCGCCCGATCCGGCAGCCGCCAGCATGTCTTCATGCCGGCTTCGCAGCGCAGCCAGCCCTGAACCTGGGCCTTCGGCTATTCGACGTCTTGCGCCCTCTTGATCCATGACCATGCGGAAGTCGAGGCACTCGCGAATGGTTTCAGGCCGGACCTCCATCACTTGTACGCCACGTTTGGGCAATGTGGTCAACAGGCCTTGGGCACTTCCCTGCTTTACGGCATCCCGGATGGCAGCAATCGGGCAGTCCAGCAGATCGACAAGTTGCGACATGGACAGAAACTGACCTTCCCGAAGTTGTCCTGTACGCAGGGCGGCCCAAAGAGCCGTCTGGGCTTTTTCGGCCAAAAGTTGGCTTTCTTGAATCTGCGTCATCGCGTCCTTTGCCACTTGCATTAGCTGGTTTTTCGATAAGGTTCTACATAAAACTCCTTATAGTCTTTTATAATACATATCATCTAAAATGTTAGTTACAACCATAGTACGCCGACGTGCGCAGCGTGGCGTTGGATGGATGCGATTAGGCGGCTTCAGGGAGGAGCACATGACGACAACCGACCAACATCATGTGGCCCATGGTGGCACACTTGACCCTGACGGGCACAGCACACTGAACCCCGTCAGCACCGACGAGAAAACCTGGGGGTGGTTCGCCATCTTCAACATCTGGGCGAATGACGTTCAATCGCTCTTCGGATATTCACTGGTGGCATCGCTCTTCATTTCCTACGGTGTCGGCGGCTGGACCGCCTTTGCCGCATTGATTGCCGCGGGACTCTTCGTCATGTGGATGGTCAATCTCTCCGGCGCTGCCGGCGAGAAATACGGCATACCCTATCCCGTTCTGGCTCGGGCCAGCCTCGGCACGCAGGGTGCGAAATTGCCCGCCGTGTTGCGCGCAACCGTCGCGGTCTTTTGGTACGGGGTGCAGGTCTACTTTGCCTCGACGGCGCTTGCGCTTCTGATCCGCTCGATCACCGGCGCACATGGCGGCACGGAAATCCTCGGGCTCACGGGTATTGACTGGCTGTCGTTCGTGGTGGTCTGGGCGTTCCATATCGCCATCTTCTGGCGCGGCATGAACTGGGTCGAGACGTTTCTGAACATCGCCGGCCCCTTCGTCTATCTGGTGATGATCGGTCTCGTCATCGTTCTCTGGCAGCGCTCGGACGGACAACTGATCTCGGCGACGGCAACGATCTTTGCCAATCCCGAGGGTACGTTCTCTACCGAGCTCAAGGGGTTCGTCGCGATTGTTGGCACCATGGTCGCCTATTTTGCCGCGGTGATGATCAATTTCAGCGACTTCTCCCGCTACGCCCAGGACAAACCGACGATGCTTCTCGGCAATCTCGCCGGGCTGCCGTTCAACATGATCCTCTTCTCGGCGCTGGCGCTCTTGACCACGGGCGGCGCGGCCGTGGTGTTTGGCGAGGAGATCATCAACCCGACCGAGATCGTCG
>JAUIDM010000215.1 GCA_030428915.1 Alphaproteobacteria bacterium
CCTAAGGGGCGCGCCTTTGTCAGATCAGGCTCAGTGCCCGGTGGCAGCCCCCGCACCTTTCGGGATGCGGATCGATTCCACCAGTGCCTGGATTTCTTCCGGCGTGTCCTCCGTCGCGTTCGACACGACATAGGCGACGATGAAGTTGATGATCGCGCCAACCGCACCGAACGAGGTGGACTTGATCGACAACAACAGCGGGTCGCTGTCGCTGAACGAGTTGGTTTCCGGAATGAAGAACCAGCCCTTGTGCAGGAAGATGTAGACCAGCGTCACGACCAGGCCGACGATCATACCCGCCACGGCACCCTTGTTGTTGATGCGCTTCGAGAAGATGCCCATCATCAGAGCCGGGAAGATCGAGCAGGCTGCCAGACCGAAGGCCAGAGCCACTGTCTGCGCGGCGAAGCCCGGCGGGTTCAGACCGAGATAGGTCGCCACCGCGATCGCCACCGCCATCGAGATCCGTGCGGCCAGCAATTCGCCTTTTTCCGAGATGTTCGGGTTCAACTGACCCTTGATCAGGTCGTGGCTGATTGCCGAGGAAATGGCCAGCAACAGGCCGGCTGCCGTCGACAGCGCCGCTGCCAGACCACCGGCGGCCACCAGTGCGATCACCCAGCCCGGCAGACCCGCGATTTCCGGGTTGGCCAGAACCATGATGTCGTTGTTCACGGTAAGCTCGTTGGCTTCTGCGTTGCCGGTATACTGGATCAGGCCATCGCCATTCTTGTCTTCGAACTTCAGAAGGCCAGTGGTTTCCCAGTTGTCCACCCAATCAGGCACGTCCGCACGGGCAACCGGCTGTTCTGCCAGACCATTCGGATACATCGTGTTGATCAGGTTCATGCGGGCCATCGCCGCCACGGCCGGGGCCGTGATGTAAAGAATGGCGATGAACACCAGCGCCCAGCCAGCCGACCAACGCGCATCAGACACGCGCGGAACGGTGAAGAAGCGGATGATCACGTGCGGCAGACCCGCCGTACCGATCATGAGCGACAGTGTGAACAGGAACATGTTCAGCGTGGTGTCCGACTGGTTCAGATAGGACTTGAAGCCCAGATCGGTCACCAGACCTTCAAGCGTGGACAGGATCGGCTGACCGGTGGCCACATCGTTCGAGAACAGTCCCAGACCCGGGATCGGGTTGCCGGTGAGCTGAAGCGAGATGAACACGGCCGGGATCGTGTAGGCGGTGATCAGAACGACATACTGAGCAACCTGGGTGTAGGTGATGCCCTTCATACCGCCGAGAACCGCGTACATGAAGACGATCGCTGCACCGATCAGAAGGCCGGTTGTGTTCGACACTTCGAGGAAGCGCGAGAACGCGACGCCGACGCCGGTCATCTGGCCGATAACGTAGGTCACCGAAGCAACGATCAGACAGACAACGGCCACCATGCGGGCGGTCGGCGAGTAGAAGCGGTCGCCGATGAATTCCGGCACGGTGAACTTGCCGAACTTGCGCAGATAGGGCGCAAGCAGCATGGCCAGCAGGACGTAGCCGCCGGTCCAGCCCATAAGGTAGACCGAGGTGTCGTATCCGCCGAAGGCGATAAGACCCGCCATCGAGATGAACGAAGCCGCCGACATCCAGTCAGCGCCGGTTGCCATGCCGTTCATGACAGGGTGAACGCCCCGTCCTGCGGCATAGAACTCGGCCGTGGAACCTGCGCGGGCCCAGATCGCGATACCGATGTAGAGGGCGAAGGTCGCGCCCACCACGATCAGGTTGAGTGTAAACTGATCCATTGTTTCTGCTCTCCCTTACTCTTCCACGCCGTGCTCGGCATCGAGCTTGTTCATGCGCCAGGCGTAGAAAAAGATCAGTATAAGGAACACGATGATCGAGCCTTGCTGGGCGAACCAGAAGCCAAGATCGGTTCCGCCCACGCCGATGCCCGCGAGCATGGGCCGCAGAAGGATGCCAAAGCCGAAGGACACCACGAACCAGATCACCAAGCAGATCTTGATAAGCCGGATATTGGCTGCCCAATAGGCGTTGGACGAAGATTTGTCCGCCATTGTCTTACTCCCTGAATTCCCTCGTTCCCCCGCGCCCCGGCTCATCCGGGATGCGGGCTTCCCCTTACCCGGTCGCGCGATTCACAATCGTCCTCAATGCCGAGGCGATCGCTTCGATGGAGCCCATCGCATCGACCGTCTGCAGCACACCCAACTTGTCGTAGTGCGCGATCAGTGGTGCTGTATCGGCGTGATAGGCCCTAAGCCTTTCGCGCGCCGTCTCAGCGTTGTCGTCGGCCCGGCGTTTGAATTCCGAACCGCCGCATTTGTCACAAGTGCCCGCCTTGGCGGTCGTCTTGTGGGTGTCGTGATAACCTTCGCCGCAATTGGCACAGGTAAAGCGCCCTGCCACGCGGTCGATCATCGCCTCGTCATCAACCTCAAGGCTGATCGCGGCCGAGACCTTCTGGCCGGCCGCATCGAGAAGCTGGTCCAGCGCGGCGGCCTGCCCGGCCGTGCGCGGGAATCCATCGAGGATCACGCCCGCCTTCACATCCGGCATCGCCATACGGTCCTTGAGGATGGCCAGCACGATTTCGTCGCTGACGAGGCCGCCCGATTCCATGACCGATTTTGCCGCAAGGCCCGCGGGCGTCCCTTCGGCAACGGCGGCCCGCAGAAGGTCTCCGGTCGATAGCTGGACCAGGCCGAAACGCTCTTCGAGCATCCGGGCCTGCGTCCCCTTGCCCGCACCTGGCGGTCCGAGGAGGATAAGAACGGCGGGGCTGGTCAGCACGTCGCCCATCGCCTCACCTCCGGTTCATGCGGTTGTCGATCAGGTCGTCGACAACCGACGGATCGGCCAGCGTCGAGGTGTCGCCCAACGCGCCATAGTCGTTCTCGGCGATCTTCCTGAGGATACGGCGCATGATCTTGCCCGAGCGGGTCTTGGGCAGACCCGGCGCCCACTGGATCAGGTCGGGGCTGGCAATGGGGCCGATTTCGGTCCGCACCCATTTCACCAGTTCCTTGCGCAGATCGTCGCTCGGCTCGACCCCGTTCATCAGCGTGACATAGGCATAGATGCCCTGCCCCTTGATCTCGTGCGGATAACCGACCACGGCGGCTTCGGCGACCTTCTCGTGCGCGACGAGCGCACTTTCCACCTCTGCCGTGCCCATGCGATGGCCCGAGACGTTGATCACGTCATCGACACGGCCGGTGATCCAGTAATACCCGTCCTCATCCCTGCGGCAGCCATCACCGGTGAAGTAGTAACCCTTGTAATCGCTGAAATAGGTCTGTTGGAACCGCTCGTGGTCGCCCCAGACCGTGCGCATCTGGCCGGGCCAGCTGTCCTTGATGCAGAGGACGCCCTCAATCCCGTTGCCTTCGACCTCAACCCCGCTTGTGGCATCAAGCACCACCGGCTGGACGCCAAAGAACGGCAAGGTGGCCGATCCGGGCTTGGTTTCCGTCGCGCCCGGAAGCGGCGTGATCAGGTGGCCGCCGGTTTCGGTCTGCCACCAGGTATCGACGATCGGGCATTTGCCGCGGCCAACATATTTGTCGTACCAGGTCCATGCCTCCGGGTTGATCGGTTCGCCCACAGTCCCCAACAGGCGCACCGACGACAGATCGTATTTCTCCACCCATTCCGGCCCCTGCCCCATCAGGGCGCGGATAGCAGTCGGGGCGGTGTAGAACTGGTTAACCTTGTGCTTTTCACACACCGCCCAGAACCGCCCTGCGTCCGGATAGGTCGGCACGCCCTCGAACATCAGGGTCGTGGCGCCGTTCGCCAGCGGTCCGTAGACGATATAAGAATGGCCGGTGACCCAGCCGACATCTGCGGTGCACCAGAAGATGTCACCATCGTGGTAGTCAAAGGTGTACTGGTGGGTCATCGATGCATAGACGAGATAGCCGCCTGTCGTATGCACGACGCCCTTCGGCTTGCCGGTGGAACCGGAGGTGTAGAGGATGAACAACGGGTCCTCAGCCCCCATCGGCTCAGCCTCGCAGTCGGGGCTGGCATTGGCCATCTCGGCCAGCACATCGATATCGCGGCCGTCGACCCAGGTGGTCTGGTCGCCGGTATGCTTGACGACGAGGCATTTCACATCGTCATCGCAATGCAGAAGCGCGGCATCCGTGTTCGACTTCAGCGCGGTACGGCGGCCGCCGCGCGGCGCCGTATCGGCGGTGATGACAGCCTTCGCCTCGCTGTCGTTTATCCGATTTGCCAGCGCATCGGGCGAAAAGCCCGCGAAGACGATGGAGTGGATCGCCCCGATCCGGGCGCAGGCCAGCATCGCATAGGCCGCTTCAGGGATCATCGGCAGATAGATCACGACGCGGTCGCCCTTGGCGATGCCCTGAGCTTTCAGCACATTGGCCATGCGGCCAACCTGGTCGGCCAGTTCCTTGTAAGTGATGTGCTTGGCCGGGGTTTCCGGGTCATCCGGCTCCCAGATGATCGCGGTCTGGTCGCCGCGCTTGGCAAGATGCCGGTCGACGCAGTTGGCCGCGACGTTCAGAACTCCGTCCTCATACCACTTGATCGACACGTCGCCGAACTTGAAGCTGGTGTCCTTCACCTTGGTATAGGGCTTGATCCAGTCGAGGCGCTTGCCCTCCTCGCCCCAGAAAGCGGCAGGATCATCGATCGAGGCGGCATATTTTGCTGCATATGTCTCGGGGGTCGCATGGGCTTTCTCGAAACCCGCCGGAATTGCCCGCTTTGCCGTTGCATCGGTTGCGCTCTGAGCCGCCATGGCTGTCCTCCATCCGTCAGGTGCCAACTTTCCACGGGATCAAGCGCTGCGCGCCGCCGCCCGGTCGAAGTCTCGTTCCGAGCAGTGTAAACTAAATGCTAACTTTATTGTAACCTATTTTTTATATTGGATTTTTTTGTTAATATTTTCACACATCAATCGATAACCTTGTAAATTGTTTCCTGATTGACATGTTTTTGCCATGATTTTTCAAGCGATTGGCTGTTCACGCCGCTGTGAACATCTACGTCCGGCCCACTGCAGAGCACAGGGCACGCCCGCCACCGCCGCCTTAGGACTTTCGCACAGGTTTCTGGTGCAATGCCGCCGTTAACGCTCACATCCAAAACCGATTCGAACGGCTATTTCCGGTTGTACAGACCGAAGCTCCAGCCATTGGGGCAGAGAGGCGGTTCGACCGCCGGCACGGGCAAATGCTTCAGCGCGGAACACCACGACATCATTCACTGGTTGAGACGTCCGAACAGCACGTTCGGCCCATGATCTCCAAGATTTCCTTTGTCACAATGCGCCATAGGTCGGACGGATATCTGTGCCGCAACATAGGCCAACGCCAGTGCCGCCTGCAGGGCTGGTTTGAAACACGGGCTCATCTCGAAATCCCGAGCCGATTTCAGTAGATCCTCACCTGCGCCCAATCTTTCGCGACCCGGAACGGTATGCCCTTGGATGAAACTGCAGCCGGAGAATGACCGCGGACGCGGGCGAACGCTTGCGGATCGGCTATACCTCTGCGGCTGGGGGCTTAGACCGATGGGCATCCGGCAGACTATATGATACCGAATTCTGCGTCGATGCATCACGGGCCCGGCCGTTCGGCGCCAGACGCCGCAGTGCGGCCGAGAAGCGAGAGTGGCACCATGACCGAGAAGATCAATCCTCTGCGTGAAACCGATGCCGAGGCTCGTTCCATCGCCGCCCGTATCATTGCCGAAGCCCGGACGGCGGCGCTCGCTGTAATCGACCCCGAAACCGGCGCACCATTCGTCAGCCGGATTGCGTTTGGCCGAGCGCCGGACGGCTTACCGGTCACGCTTATCTCGGACATCGCGCTGCACTCGCGCGCCTTGCGCGAAGACGGCCGCGCATCACTCCTGATAGGGGAGCCAGGGACGAGAGGCGATCCGATGACACATCCGCGCCTCACCTTACGAGTCACCGGCAACTACCTGGCAAATGACGACGCTCTGCTTCCGGCCCTGCGCGACTGCTGGCTTTCCCAGCACCCCAAGTCGCGTCTTTATATCGACTTCGCCGATTTTCACTTCGTCGGATTCACCGTTTTTGGTGCCCATCTCAATGCCGGATTCGGTAGGGCCTATGCACTTGACCGGAATGACCTTAAAGTGACCTGAATTTCAGCGGAGCGGGACCACCAACCCCCTTTATGGCCTGTCGCAATAGGGACTTACGACAAAGAGTTATGGCAGACCTGATCCGCTTGACAGAAGAGGTTACCCGGCAGAGGCACCGACTGGATTCTGATTTCGTGCCGCGCCAGATCGGCTTGGCGATCAGTTGCATCCTGTTCTTCTTCTTCCTGCCATTCTGGTTCGTCTTTCTGGTCTATCTGCTCTGCGTTGGGTCCGAGATCCCGCAACGGCGTATGTTGCTGGCTTTTGAGGACGAACCGACCCGTCGGCGAAGGCTGGCTTTTCTCGCAAGTTCGGCCTTCGGTCTTGCGATCTACAGCATCCCGGCACTGGTCCTGTGGCATATGGACGATCAACTGGTGCGCTTTTTGGGTGTACTGTCGCTGATCGGCGCGCTTCTGAACGTGTCGGTCGTTCGCACAGTCCACCTGCCAATGGGCCTTGTCAGCGGCCTGCCCCCGGCCGCGGCATTGCTGTGGCTCCCGCTGCAACACCTTCTGCAGCCGGACGCAGCTTTGTCGGCGGCCGTCGCGACCGCAGCCGTGCTGGTCTTGCTCGGATATTTTCTTTCCACCCTCGTTCAGAATCACCGTGCGCAGTCCCGTCTGATCGACTCGATCGCCGAGACAAGCGAAATGAACAGTGCCAAATCCCGCTTCCTCGCAGCGATGAGCCATGAGATCCGGACACCGCTCAACACACTTCTGGGTCATAGCCAGCTGATGCGTGAAGAGACCGATGCCGACGCCATGCGAAGTCATGCGGTACAGGTTGAATCTGCTGCGCGCGTGCTCAAGATGCTGGTCGAGGATGTGATCGATCTATCGCAGCTCACAGAAGGTGAGGTCCTGTTCCGGCCAGTGACGGCGGTCATTCGCCAGGAACTTGAACAGGCCGCCGCGATAAAGATCCCGGTGCGGGGCGGGCCTGATCCTGAGATCGAGATCGAGATTGCCACGGAGGTTCCAGAGTTCGGTCGTTTCGATTCCGTGCTTCTGCGAAAGTGCCTCGCGCACCTGTTCGCACTGGTCGTCGCCGATCAGCCAGCAGGCACGGCCCCGCGCATCGATCTGCGCTGTGCGCTCGCGCCGGGGCGCCAGAACCGGCTAAGGATCACTGTCGCCGGCCGCAATGGCGCAAACAGCAGCACCGACACGCCGATGTCCACGGCAGCCGACGGCGGTTCGCTGGCACAGACCGTGGCCTATCGTATCGCAGAGGTAATGGGCGGCAAGGCGGGCCTCATGCGGACCCCGGATGGCAGCCTCGTCGCCCGAGTGGAACTGCCCTTCATCACCATCCCGGAACCTCCGGCCACAGGTGCGGAGACGATCTATGGCCGTCTGCGGGCACTGGTGGTCGATGACATCGCCACTAGCCGGAAAGTCGTGGCACAGATGCTGC
>JAUIDM010000216.1 GCA_030428915.1 Alphaproteobacteria bacterium
CCTGAACCCGCGCTTCTCGACGAGCGGATTTGACCTCGCCGATCCGGCACGCCCGTTCTCGCGGCTGGGCGAATGGGATCCGGTTAAGATCATGGCCGTGATCGACCGCATCTCGGGCTTCATGATCCACTACAATTGCGAGAACCGGGATTTCGACCTGTTCGATCAGCAATTGGGTCGTATCGAAGCCGAATTCGCCCCGCTGCTGGAAAAGGTCAAATGGGTCAGCCTTGGTGGCGGCATCCATTTCACCGGCGAGGGCTATCCGGTTGACGACCTGGCCCGGCGGCTGAAGGCGTTCGCCGAAAAGTTCGGCGTGCAGGTCTATCTGGAACCGGGCGAGGCGGCGATCACCAACTCGACCTCGCTTGAGGTGACGGTGCTGGACCTGTTGAACAACGGCCGGGATCTGGCCATCGTGGACTCGTCCATCGAGGCCCATATGCTCGATCTTCTGATCTACCGAGAACAGGCGAAGCTGCCACAGGCGGGCGAGCACGAATACCAGATCTGCGGCAAGTCCTGCCTTGCGGGCGATATCTTTGGCGATGCGCGGTTCGAACAGCCATTGAGCGTGGGGGACCGTATCTCGGTCGCTGACGCCGCCGGTTACACAATGGTTAAAAAGAACTGGTTCAATGGCGTCGGTATGCCGTCCATCGCCATCAAGGAACTCGACGGAACGATCCGTCTCGTGCGTGAGTTTGGCTATGAGGACTACGCCTCCAGCCTGTCGTGAGGGTTCGCCCCTCCCTTCCCCTGTCGAAAGAATAAGGAGACAGCCGAAGTGAAAAAGAACGTGCTGATCATCGGCGCCGGTGGTGTCGCGCAGGTCGTGGCGCATAAATGTGCGCAGCATAATGACGTCCTGGGCGATCTGCATATCGCCAGCCGGACGAAATCGAAATGCGACGACATCATCGCGGGCGTCCATGAGAAGGGCGCGATGAAACTCGCAGGCACGTTCGAGGCGCATGCGCTGGACGCGAAGGATACAGGTGCGGTTGCTGATCTGATCCGCAAGACCGGATGCCAGATCGTGATCAATGTCGGCACGCCTTACGTGAACATGTCGGTGCTGGATGCCTGCATACAGACCGGCGTGGCTTATATGGACACCGCGATCCATGAAGAACCCGACAAGATCTGCGAAACTCCGCCCTGGTACGCCAACTACGAATGGAAGAAGCGCGAGACCTGCGAGAAGGCGGGCGTGACCGCGATCCTTGGCGTCGGCTTCGATCCAGGCGTCGTGAACGCCTATGCGCGGCTCGCCGAGGATCAGTATCTCGATACGATCAGCGAGATCGACATCGTCGATATCAACGCGGGCTCTCACGGCAAGTATTTCGCGACGAACTTCGACCCTGAAATCAATTTCCGCGAATTTACAGGCACCGTCTATTCCTGGCAGGGCGGCGAGTGGCGCGAGAACAAGATGTTCGAGGTGGGCCGCGAATGGGACCTGCCCGTCGTCGGCAAGCAGAAGGCCTATATGTCGGGCCATGACGAGGTGCATTCGCTGGCCAACCGTTATCCCAATGCGGATGTGCGGTTCTGGATGGGCTTCGGCGATCACTACATCAACGTCTTCACGGTGCTGAAGTCGATCGGGCTTTTGTCCGAACAGCCGGTGACGACGGCCGAAGGGCTGGAAGTGGTGCCGCTGAAGGTGGTGAAGGCTGTGCTGCCCGACCCGGCGAGCCTTGCGCCCGGCTATACCGGCAAGACCTGCATCGGCGATCTGGTGAAGGGCACGAAGGACGGCAAACCGGCCGAGGTCTTCATCTACAACGTCGCCGATCACAAGGAAGCGTTCAACGAGGTAGGCTCGCAGGGCATATCCTACACGGCCGGGGTGCCGCCCGTCGCCGCCGCGATCCTGATCGCCAAGGGCACCTGGGATGTGAAGAAAATGGCGAATGTCGAGGATCTCGACCCCAAGCCCTTCATCAGCCTTCTGAACCGCATCGGCCTACCGACGCGGGTGAAGGATGCCGATGGCGACCGCGCCGTCGATTTCGGCTGAGCTTTGTTGTTATGAAACAGAGGGCGGCGCCGCGCTGGCGCCGCCTTTTCCTTTGCCCAGCGCCGCCCTATCCTCGCGCTCAATCAGAGCGGAGCCAGCCATGACCACCGACGACAACGCGCGCGCAGCACAACTTCTGCACCTTCATCGTGCGGCGCTTTCCAAGGGCGATCCTGTGCCGCCGCAGATCACACTGGCGGCCATGTATCACCTGCCGGGCGATCCCACCGGGGTGCGGACCTACGGCCGGGCGGACAATCCGAACTGGGAGGTTCTGGAACAGGCGCTGGCCCATCTGGAAGTCGCCGATACCGTCGTCTTCCCGTCCGGCATGGCCGCCATCGCCGCGCCGCTCTTCGCGCTTCTCGGGTCGGGCGACCGGCTGCTGATCCCCTCGGACGGCTACTACACGACCCGGCTTCTGGCCGACCGCTACCTCAAGCGGCTGGGCGTGACGGTGGACACACGGCCCACCGCGCGGATGGGGGACGGGGGCTTTGACGGCTACCGCCTAGTCTTCCTGGAAACCCCGTCCAATCCCGGCCTCGACCTCTGCGATCTTGTCGCCATCACCGCCGCCGTGCGCAAGGCGGGTGGGCTGACGGCGGTCGACAACACCACGATGACCCCCTTCGGCCAGCGCCCGCTCGACCTCGGCGCCGATATCGTCGTGGCCGCCGACACCAAGGCGCCGAACGGCCATTCGGATGTGCTGATGGGCCATGTCGCCAGCCGCAATGGCGAGATCATCGCGGCGGTGAGGGAGTGGCGGAAGCTCTCGGGCTCCATCCCCGGCCCGTTCGAATGCTGGCTCGCCCATCGCGGGCTGGAGACGCTGGAGCTGCGCTTTGAGCGGATGTGCAGCAGCGCCACGACCCTCGCTCCGCGTCTTGCAGAGCATCCGGCGACCCGCGCGATCCGCTATCCGGGTCTGGAGACTGATGCCTCCCACCCGCTGGCGCAGCGCCAGATGACGCGATCCGGTTTCCTGATCGGCCTGACCCTGCCCTCAGCAGAGGCCGCAGAGGCCTTCATCAGCAATTGCCCGCTCCTGCAACCCGCCACGTCCTTCGGTGGCGTCCACAGTTCCGCCGAACGCCGCATCCGCTGGGGCGATGCGGTCGATCCCGGCTTTGTCCGCCTGTCGGTCGGCTGCGAACCGGTCGAGGAATTGTGGACGGCGTTGAAGAGCGCTCTTGACGCCGTCGCCTAGCGATAGGGGTTCTTCGGACCGCGATCTTCTGACAGCGATCCCTGCCGCCGGGCAATCAGCGCCTCGATCGCGTCGGCCAGATGCACTTCGGCAATGTTGTAGTCGCCACTTGCCACACGGATCAGATGCGCCTCGTGCAGCACGTCGGCATGGGAGTAGCCGAAGGGTGGCTCGAACCGGTAGCTGGCCAGTTCGATCAGCAGGCCGAGCGGGTCGCGGAAATAGATCGAATCCATGAACCCCCGATCCTTGACACCCGAATGGCTGATCCCGCGCGCGTCGAGCCGCTCTACCGCCTGCGAAAATGTCGCCTTCGAGACGGCGAAGGCAATGTGATGCACCTCGCCCGGTGCAGGACGGCGGGGTTTTGGGTCGGGCACGCGATCCTCATTCGTGAAGATCGTTATCAGCCGCCCGTCGCCCGGATCGAAGTAAAGATGCCCCTCCCCCGGATTATCAAGGTTGGGTTGGTCGAAGACGAAGGGCATGCCCAGCGTCCCCTCCCAGAAATCGATTGAGGTTTGCCGGTCCGCCCCCATCAGCGTGATATGATGTACGCCCTGTGCCTGCAGTTTCCGCATCGCAACCTCCCTGTCACTACCGCAGCACTGTAGCAGGGATTGCCGACCAACGGTTAGGCCGCTGTTAAGCCCCGCCTGCTAGTGCTGAAAATCGGGTGAAAGGAAAGGTTGGTGGGATGGCCAGGCAGCCAAATGCCGCGCCGGTCATCATCAAGCGCAAGAAGGTCGTCGGCGGCGGCGGGCACCACGGAGGGGCGTGGAAGGTGGCCTATGCCGATTTCGTGACCGCCATGATGGCCTTCTTCATGCTGATGTGGCTTTTGAACGCGACGACCGAAAAGCAAAGAAAGGGGATCGCGGATTATTTCAGCCCGACGATTCCGCTCAGCCGCGTCTCGGGTGGCGGCGACGGGTCGTTTGGCGGCGACAGCGTATTCTCCGAGGATCAGATCGCCCAGAATGGCACCGGTGCCTCCAGCCTGAAGCCATCCGAGGAACGGCAGGCGATGGGTCAGACCGGTATCGATAGGTCCGAACGCACAGGCGAAGCCGAGAGCTTCGCCGAAGAAATACGCCGGATCGAAGAGGCACTGATGGGTATCGGCGGCGAGAGCATGATCAGTGAACAGGCCGCCCGCCACATCGTCACGCGCGTCACCGATGAGGGGTTGATCGTGGAGCTGTTCGATCTCGACGACGCGGCGCTGTTTGTAGGCGACACCGATCGGCCCGCGCCCATTCTGGATGACATGGCCGCGATGCTGTCCCGCGTTTTCGCCTTGGTCGAAAACGAGGTCGCGGTGAACGGCCATATAAGGGCATTACCAGAGGTGTTGCGCATGAACCCGTCCTGGGACCTGTCGACAGCCAGGGCGATGCGCGTCCGGTCAATGCTGGAGTCCGAAGGCCTGACCGCACGCCGGATGCAGCGTGTTACCGGCTATGCCGACCGAAAACCCGCTGTGCGCAATCCGATGGCACCGCGCAATAACCGGCTGGAGGTGATCCTGTTGCGCTCCGACGTCTGAAATACCACGCATTTGAGATGTTAGGGCGATGTTAAGCCACCGGGCGCATGGTTTGCGGAACTGACGGACGCAGCAGAAAGGCGGCACCATGTCAATTTCGTCCTCGCTCAATGCCGGTGTGGCAGGGCTCAGCGCCAATGCAACGCGGCTTGCGACGATTTCCGACAATATCGCAAATTCCGGCACCTATGGATACAAGCGGGTTGCAACAGATTTCGAGAATTTCGTGATCAATCAGGCGCGCGGGGCCGGAACATATTCCGCAGGTGGCGTGCGGGCCTCCACGACACGGCTGATTGACGAACACGGCGCACTGGTTGCCACCAACAATGCGCTCGACCTTGCCGTATCGGGGCGCGGCATGCTTCCGGTGACGTCCGCCGTGTCGCTGAACACGTTCTCCGGGGGCGCGCAGCCCCTGATGATGACCACGACGGGCTCGTTCCGGCCCGACGCAGATGGCGTGCTGCGTACGGAATCGGGTCTGGTGCTGCTCGGCTGGCCCGCCAATGCCGACGGGTCTATCCCGGTCCTGCCACGCGATACGATCTCGGGTCTGCAACCGGTCATCATCAATGCCAACCAGACTGCGGGGGACCCGACGACGGCGATGAATCTTGGGGTCAACCTGCCGGCAACCGCGACCGAGGCGGGGGCGGGCGGCGCGGCTTTGCCTTTATCGGTAGAGTATTTCGGCAATCTCGGCACGTCGGATACACTTGACATCACCTTCACGCCGACGGTTCCGGCGACAGGCGCCTCGAACACATGGACGATGGAGATCCGGGACTCTGCGCAAAACGGTGCATTGATCGGGGAATATACCCTCGTCTTCGACGATACCCGCGCCAATGGCGGCACGCTGGCCTCGGTCACCACAGTGTCGGGCGGCGCGTATGATCCGTTGACCGGTGAACTGGCACTGACCGTCGCGGGCGGGCCGATCACGATGACGATCGGACGGCTGGGCGATCCGAACGGGCTGACCCAGCTCTCGGACAGTTTCGCACCGACCTCGATCACCAAGGACGGCTCCCCCGTAGGCAACCTGACGACGGTCGAGGTGGATGAAAACGGCTACGTGACCGCTACCTATGACACCGGCTTTACCCGGCGCATCTATCAGATCCCGGTCGTGGATGTTCCTAACCCGAACGGGTTGATCGCCTTGAACAACCAGACCTTCCAGGTCTCGCCGGATTCGGGCTCGTTCTTCCTCTGGGATGCCGGTGACGGGCCGACCGGTGCGGTGGTGGGTTATGCGCGGGAGGGGTCGGCCACCGATGTGGCGGCCGAACTGACCGCGCTGATCCAGACCCAACGCGCATATTCTTCGAACGCAAAGGTCATCCAGACCGTGGACGAGATGCTGCAGGAAACCACGAATATCAAACGCTGATCCGGACGGCTGGAACCGCAGCAGGAGACTGAAAGATGAGCCTCTCCGCCTCTCTGGCCAACGCGCTGACCGGCCTGACCGCCACCTCTCGGCGGGCCGAGGTCGTGTCCTCCAACGTCTCGAACGCGCTGACCGAGGGCTACGCCCGGCGGGAGATTCACCTCTCGCCGCAATCGCTCGGGGGCAATGGTGCAGGCGTGCAGGTCGACGGCATCACCCGCGCAGTCAACGTGGCCCTTCTGGCAGACCGCCGCCTCGCCGATGCCGAAGCAGGCAATTCAGGGATGCGGTCCGATTTCCTGTCCCGTGTCGAAAGCCTCATCGGCTCGCCCGAGGATGCGGGTTCCCTCTCGGCGCGCATCGCAGAGCTGCAATCGGCCCTCGTTCTGGCCGCAAGCCGCCCCGACAGCCAGGCGCGGTTGCAAGGCGTCGTCGATGCGGCGAATAGGGTGACGGGGCATTTGAACGCGCTCAGCGACGATGTGCAGCAGGCGCGGATGGATGCCGATGACTCGATCGCGAAACAGTTGGAGACTCTGAACGATGCGCTCAGCCAGATCGACCGCCTGAACGCCGAAATACTCGCCCAGCGTGCGTCGGGCCGCGATGCGACGGCTTTGATGGACGAACGCCAGCGGCTTGTCGACCGCGTGGCCGAGATTGTGCCGGTGCGCGAAGTGCCGCGCGACCGCGACCAGATTGCGCTCTTCACCACCGGCGGCGCGATCCTGCTGGAGGGAAATCCGGCCGTGATTGGCTTCGCGCCCGTAGGTGTCATCACTGCCGACATGACGATCGGATCGGGCGCATTGTCTGGCTTCACGATCAACGGCATGCCGGTGCCCTCCGGCGATGACGGCGTTCTTGGGGGCGGCACGCTCGGCGCCGCCATCGCGATCCGAGACGATCTTGCGCCGGCCGCGCAGGCTCAACTTGATGCGCTGGCGCGCGACCTGATCGAACGGTTTGAATCCCCGAGTGTCGACCCGACACTCTTGCCGGGCCAGCCCGGCCTCTTCACCGATGGCGGCCTGAGCCTCGACCTGCTTCTGGAAGAGGGGCTGTCCGGGCGTATCCGACTGAACGGGATCGTCGATCCGGCGCAGGGCGGTCAGCTCTGGCAGTTGCGCGACGGGCTGGGCGCCGCGGCGCAGGGCAATGTCGGCAACGCCACGCTTCTGCACGCGCTCGGCACCGCGCTCGGCGATCCGCGCACACCATTGTCGGGCAATTTTATCGGCGCGCGGTCCAGTGCCGGTCTGGCGGCCGATGTCCTCTCCAGCATCGCGAGCGCCCGCCAGCAGGAAGAGTTCCGGCAAAGCTATACGGTCGCGCGGCAGGGTGCGCT
>JAUIDM010000217.1 GCA_030428915.1 Alphaproteobacteria bacterium
CCTCGCAAGCCTGAACAGACTGATCCATCAGGTCCTGCTTGCCCATCCCGCCGTATCCCGGGTGCAAAGCCAGATCGTGATGGACCAGTTCAAACCCGACGCCCCCTTGCCGACCTAGGATTTCATGGAAAGTTTTCTGTTTCAGGCCTCGCTTTATCTGATCGCCGTTGTGCTGGCGGTACCGGTCGCCTCACGCCTCGGGCTCGGCTCCGTTCTGGGCTACCTCGTCGCCGGGATCGTGATCGGCCCGGTTTTCGGCCTCGTCGGGTCGGAAACCAAGGATCTTCAGCATTTCGCCGAATTCGGCGTGGTGATGATGCTGTTCCTCATCGGTCTGGAACTGGAACCTCGCGCGCTTTGGAGCATGCGCGACCGCCTGCTTGGCCTTGGCGGTTTGCAGATCGTGGTCACTGCGCTTGTCGTGACGGGCGGCGCGCTGGCACTGGGGCAAAGCTGGCGTATCGCGCTGACGCTCGGCATCATCCTGTCGCTGTCATCGACCGCGATCGTGCTGCAGACCCTGTCCGAAAAAAACCTGATGCCCACGCAGGGCGGGCGCAGCGCCTTTTCCGTCCTTCTGATGCAGGACATCGCTGTCATCCCGATGCTGGCCTTCCTGCCGCTTCTCGCACTGCCAGGGGCGCGCGCGCTGGCCAAGGCGCAGGCGGCCGAGACCCATGCCACCCTTCCCTTCCTGCAACAGCTTCCAGGCTGGGGCGTGACGCTGGTGACACTCGGCGCGGTCGCGGCCGTTGTCCTCGCAGGACACTATCTGATCCGGCCCCTCTACAATTTCGTCCACCGCGCCCGGCTGCGTGAGGTCAACACCGCCCTTGCACTGATGATCGTCGTCACCATCGCCACCTTGATGCTGATGGTGGGCCTCTCGCCCGCGCTTGGCGCCTTCCTTGCGGGCGTGGTGTTGGCGAACTCAGAATTCAAGCATGAGATCGAGTCCGACATTGCCCCGTTCAAGGGCTTGCTGCTTGGCCTGTTCTTCATCACCGTCGGTGCGGGCATCGACGTCGATGTCTTGCTCTCAAAGCCGGTCACGCTGCTTGGCCTTGCGCTTGCGCTCATGGTCGCCAAGGGCGCGGTTCTTTACGGTCTTGGAAAGCTTTTCAAGCTCAAGGGCCGCAACCAGTGGCTCTTCACGCTCGGCCTCGCCCAGGCGGGCGAGTTCGGTTTTGTCCTGACTGCGTTCGCCGTCAAGCAGCGCATCCTGCCTGACGCGCTTGCAGGAGAGCTGTTGCTTGTCATCGCGCTGTCGATGTTCCTCACGCCTCTTTTCTTCATCCTGCACGACGTTCTTGCGAAACGCATGAAGGAGGACGGCGAAACCCATGAGGCTGACGAGATCGACGAACAGCAGCCGGTGATCATCGCCGGCGTCGGCCGCTTCGGGCAAGTGGTCAACCGCATGGTGACAATGTCGGGCTACCGCACCACAGTTCTCGACCACGATCTGAACGTGATCCAGCTTCTCAGGAAATTCGGGTTCAAGGGCTATGTCGGCGACCCGACCCGGCCCGAGCTTCTGCGCGCCGCCGGACTGGCACAGGCCAGCGTGCTGGTCGTCTGCCTCGACGACCGCGACGCGGCGACACGGCTGGTCGCCTATGCCCGCCGCCAGCGCGAGGATCTGCATATCATCGCCCGCGCGCGCGACCGCGAGCATGTCTTCGAACTGCATCGTGCGGGCGCCGATGACATCGTGCGCGAGTACTTCGACAGCGCGCTCCGCATCGGACGTTATGTTCTTGAAAACGTGGGGCTTTCAGAGTTCGAGGCGCGTGAGATGGAAAAGACTTTCTTCAAGATGGACCGCGCCGCCGTGCGCGATCTTGCGGAAGTCTGGACGCCCGGCGTGCCGCCCGACAAGAACCCCGCCTATATCGCCCGCGCGAAACAGCTGAACCGCGAACTGGAGGCAGCGCTGCTGGCGAAATACTCCCAGACACGGGAAGAGAAGGCTGAGCCGCGGACGGATACGGCGGCGGAATAGGCGGTGCGGCGAAACGATCGTGGAATGACTGGTTTGAGCCCATCGCGGTCATGGTGCAGAGCGCCAGCCACCCGTCTGGCCCGGCGTTCACGCCGGGCCGCGCCCGACCCTCCCCCCGGGAGGGCGCCCGGCGGCGCTGCAATCAGAACAGGCGCTTGGAGGCCGGGAAGGGATTGTGCAGACCCCGCTTACGGGGCGCCCACCCAGGGTCGGGCGCGGCCCTCCGCACATACCTTCAATGTCCACAACCCTTCAATGTCCACAACGTCCGCCAACCAGACCCTCGGGCGTGCCATCCCGTCCCGCCTACTGCGCTTCGTCCGTCTCCGGCCCGAGTTTCCCGAACCAGTCGATGTCGCGCAGGGTGACCGCACCCGACAGGATGATGCTGGCAATCACCGACCACAGGATGATCGCGATCATGGTCGTCGCGATGACCTTGCGCTTCATCTTCACTTCGGCGGGCGCGCTGGCGGGCGTGCCCGGCACGATTTCCCCCGCATCAGCCTGGCTTTTGGGGCGCACCTGCAAGGCGATGAAGAACACCATGAACCAGATGACCGCGAAAAGGACGATCCCGCCGGTAAGATTCATCAGACCTGCTCCAGTTCCACCAGACAGCCGTTGAAATCCTTCGGGTGCAGGAACAGGACCGGCTTGCCATGGGCGCCGATCTTCGGCTCCCCCGTGCCCAGCACACGGGCGCCCTGTTCCTTCAGCCGGTCGCGGGCCGCAAGGATGTCGTCCACTTCATAGCAGATGTGATGGATGCCGCCCGCGGGGTTCTTTTCCAGATAGCCTGCGATGGGAGAGTTCTCCCCAAGAGGGTAAAGCAGCTCGACCTTGGTGTTCGGCAGTTCGATGAAGATGACGGTGACGCCATGATCCGGCTCGTCCTGCGGCGCGCCGACCTTTGCGCCCAGCGTATCGCGGTACTGCGCGGCAGCGGCTTCCAGATCCGGCACCGCGATAGCGACATGGTTGAGACGTCCGATCATCCATTCCTCCGGGGTCGAGACCATTTCCAGCCTTATGGTGCCCGGCGCGGCTTCGTGCAACCCGTCGCAGAGCGGGTGCGCGGATTTACCGCCTGTTAAAGCGTTTCGGGTTTGTCTTGGGAAAACCGGCATCGGAAGGCGCCTGAAATTGGGGCGGGTTCCGATCGAGAGAAAACCCGAAATGCTGCAGGCTCTGGCGGTTTTCGCCGGGGCCCGCCCGACAACAGCGAAGAGAGCGGAGGCGGATATGACGGACGATCTCAGCGACTTCATTTCGGCGCGCGAACCAACCACCGGTCGGCCGCTGCAGGGACTGACCGTCCTGGTGGTGGAAGACAGCCGTTTCGCATGCGAGGCAATGCGGCTCATGTGCCTGCGCTCGGGCGCGCGGATCCGGCGGGCCGATTGCCTGGCTTCCGCCCATCGCCACTTGCGGGCCTACCGGCCCACCGTGCTGATCGTCGATCTCGGCCTGCCGGACGGGTCCGGGCTCGACCTGATCCGCAGCGTGGCCGGGCATGCCCCGCGCGTGCCTGTCCTGCTGGCCACCTCGGGCGATGCCTCGTCCGAAGAGGCAGCACGGGCAGCCGGGGTGGACGGCTTCCTGCCGAAACCGATCGAAAGCCTCTCGGTCTTCCAGGGCGCGATCCTCGACGCGCTTCCGCCGGGGCGCCCGGTCGCCGCTGCGACAGGTGACGGGATCGACCTGATCACGCCCGATCCGCTCGCCCTGCGCGACGATCTGGCCCACGCCGCGGGCATGCTGAATGGCAGGACCGATGAGCAGACCCTCGACTATGTGGCGCAGTTCCTGTCGGGTCTCGCGCTGTCGGCCCATGACGCGCCCCTTCAGGCCGCGGCAGAGGCTCTGGTCCGCGACCGCCATGCGGGGCGCAGTGGCATTGCGCCCGTCAACCGCATCACTGGGCTGGTGCGCGACCGGCTGGCCACCGGCTCCGCGTTCTGAGCCGGGGCGCTGGCCATCCGTTACGCGCCCGGACCGGGCCGGGCCGCAGACAACGGGGCTGTCAGATCGCCGAGCCGCCGCAACTGACGCCCGCCGGCATCGAAATTCGCAGGCGCCAGCCAGGTCTCGAAGGCCGACTGCAAGGCCGGCCAGTCCTTGTCGACGACGGCAAACCAGGCCGTGTCACGATTGCGCCCCTTGACGATTGCCGCCTGCCGGAACGTGCCCTCGTAGAGAAATCCCAGCCGTTCGGCAGCGCGCCGCGACGGCAGGTTCAGCGCGTCGCATTTCCATTCGAACCGGCGATATCCCGCGTCGAACGCCCACCGCATCATCAGATAGATCGCCTCGGTGGCTGCGGCGGTGCGCTGCAACTCCGGGGACAGGTTGATGTGACCGACCTCGATCGACCCCATGGCCGGGTCGATGCGCAGATAGCTCGCCACACCGCCAGCGCGGCCCGTCCCAAGATCGATCAGGGCATAGAATCGCGGATCCGCCTTGCCTGCCATTTTCCCGACCCAGTCGCGATAGGCGGCGATATCGCCGAACGGCCCGTAGGGCAGATAATCCCAGATGCGGTCATCCCTGCGGTTTGCCGCAAAAAGCGCGTCTGCGTGGCGCGCCGGATCAAGACATTCGACCCGCACGAACCGCCCCTCGGCAACCTGCCAGTCCGGATGCGGCGGCGCTGTCCAGCCCCGCACCGGCTCCCCCAACCTTCGATCGTTGCTCACCAAACGCCCCTTCGCCCTCAGTTTCCCAGCCGTCAAAAGGGTCCGGAATTGCCCGCCCATCGTCCCGACTTGACCCTATTTGCGCCCCAATTGGCCGCACAATCTGAACCTATCACATCTGCTACGGGGATGCAGGACAATGACCGAGAAACTGATCAGGATCGCCTCCAACGAAAGGCTGACACGCGCCGCCCACTGGACAGTGTTCACCATCGGCTGCCTGTCTCTGATGCTCTCGATTGCCGCGACCGCTGCTTCGGCGTTCTGACGCCGCCGCTCACGGCAAGGATCACGGACAAGCCGGGCGCCATGGCGCCCGGTTTTGTTTATCCAATGGAACCACAAACGGGCGCTCCACGTTGCCTCTCCGAACGCCCCGCCGAACGGAGAGAGCGATGCCATCCATATATGACGACATCAAGGCGGATCACGACAATCACCGCGACCTGCTCGCCCGCATCGCCGACACAACCGGCGCCAGCAAAGACCGACAGACCGCTTGGCGGGAGTTCTTCCGCGACGTGAAATCCCATGCCGCCGCCGAGGAAGAGACCTTCTATTCCAAGCTCATGTCGAAGACCTGGGGACAGGACGCCGCGCGCCACTCGGTCTCCGAACATGCCGATCTCGACCAGTTGATGGAAGACCTGAACGGGATGGACATGTCCTCGTCAGGCTGGCTGAACAAGTTCAACAAGCTGAGACACGACTACGAACACCATATGGACGAGGAGGAGGACGAGGTCTTCACCCGCGCAAGAAAGGTCATCCCGGAGGCAGAGACGAAGAGTTTAGGCACCCGCTTCCGCGCGCGGAAGGAAAAGGAACTCAAGCTCGTCGCGAAGAAGCGCGAGGATCATCTGGAGGATTGACCGCGCGGGGACGCTCTGCCACGCACGGTCTGGGATTTCATGTCACTCCGCCCCCTTGGGGGCTTCTGGCAGCGGCCAGCGCGGGCATCTGCCCGCCAGCCTGCGCGCACAATCCGCGCAGGCAGCGGGGACCGCGCTCAGCATAGCGCGCGCTCCATCGTTTCCCAGTCGCCAAACGTCCAGGGCGCGCCGATGATTGCGGCAAAGAGGCCATCGAAAGCCTCCTGTGGCATCGCCTGACGCATGCCCGTCACCATCGCGATACGTTCGGACCGCGACGCCGCGCCCAGCATGAATTTGCCGAACCCGGCCATTTTCGCCGGCGGTATGTTCGCCACGATCGAATGCTCGATCCCGTCAATCTCTTCGGGCGAGAAATGCGCGGTGATGAGCGGCATAAGCTCGGTCTCTTCCTCATGCATATGCGTCAGGTCGTCAGCCATGAAGAGCGCGAAGCGCTGATAGAGCCGGCGCAGCTTCACGGCGCGGTCGACGCCCGCCGCCGCGACGTCTTCGGCCATGCGGCGCAGATCCGCAAAGGCCTTCAGGTGGTGATCGTGATCCTCGCCCTGATGGTCGGAACCACCGGGAACACGCGCCTCGACCACTGAATGAATCCTGTCATTCTCATGCGTCAGGTGCTGCAGGCTCAACTCCAGATGCGCGGCCAGCGCGCCGAGCGTCCGGATCACGCTTGAATCGTCAGAGGCATCCGTCTGGCCGAGCGCGATCAGCATGCGCGCATTGGCCAGACGAATACCCTTGTGGACGGCGTAATAGAGGTCCTTCCCGACGACGGTCTCAAATTCCGGCTTGGCATTCATATCTTGTCTCCAGTTGTTGGTGTGCAAACGAAACTTTCAATGGCGGTGGAAATACACCGCTTCCCGTTTTCCGGAAATGCCGGCATAAGAGAGACAGTCTCTGTTTTTTTCGGACAATAAATGGATCATCTGCGCGCGATGCGCCTGTTCCTCCGGGTGGCCGAACTTGGCAGCCTGACCGCCGCCTCGACTGATCTCGGCTATGCGCGGGGGGCGGCTTCGGCGACTGTGTCAGACCTTGAGCGCTATCTCGGCGTCCAGCTTCTCGAACGCACCACGCGGCGCCTGCGCCTGACCGAGGATGGCCTGCGCTATCTCGACCGGGCGCGCCGCATCCTCGCCGATGTCGAGGAACTGGAGGACGACATCGGCAGTGGCGAGCGCAAACCGAAGGGCAAACTGCGCATCCAGGTCCCGCCCGGCATCGCCCGCATCATCCTCGCGCCCGCGCTGCCACGGTTTCTTGAGGCCTATCCGGGTATGGAACTGGAAATCCTGTCACGCGACGCGATCCCCGATTTCATCACCGACCGGCTGGATGCGGCATTGCTCAGCGGCCCGCTGCCCGACCTCGACATCGTCGCCCGGCCGCTTGGGCACCTGCCCTTCCTGACCGTCGCCGCGCCCCGTTACCTCGAGCGCCGCGGCACACCGTTGCGGCCAGAGGATCTGGAACATCACGATTGCGTTCTGCGCCTTTCGCCCGGTCGGCTGGTGCCACAGCCCTGGCGGTTCCGCGTGGACGGGCAGGACATCACCCTGCCTGTGCGCGGCCCCCTCGCCTTCGAGGCGGCCGAACCGGCGCTCGCCGCGACCTGCCGGGGGGCGGGTCTGTTGCAGCCCGCGAGCTACCTTGTCTATGACGAGATTCGCGCGGGCACCTTGGTACCCGTCCTGAACGACTTCCGCCCCGGCGGGTTGCCCCTCAACATCATCCACCCGCGCCACCGGCTTAAACCCCGGAAGCTTCGTGTCTTCGAGGATTTCCTCGTCGCGCTCAACCAGACACTGCGCCGGAAGTGGAACATTCGCGAGACGGAGGACCCCGCGATCACTCCTTGGGAATGACCCGCAGGCGCAGTTCGCGAAGCTGTTCGTTCATCGGCTCGCTCGGCGCGC
>JAUIDM010000564.1 GCA_030428915.1 Alphaproteobacteria bacterium
ACGGGGTAAACGACGATACCTACGATCCCGCCAAACACCGGATTGTCACGGCGGCGAGCTGCACGACAAACTGCCTCGCGCCGGTCGTGAAAGTGATCCACGAAGGGCTGGGCATCAAGCACGGCTCCATCACCACGATCCACGATGTCACCAACACCCAAACCATCGTCGACAGGCCTGCCAAGGATCTGCGCCGGGCGCGCTCGGCGCTGAACTCCCTGATCCCGACGACGACAGGTAGCGCGACAGCTATCACACTCATCTATCCCGAATTGAAGGGTCGGTTGAACGGCCATGCCGTCCGTGTGCCGCTTCTGAACGCTTCACTTACCGACTGCGTTTTTGAGGTGGAGCGGGCAACCACCGCCGAAGAGGTGAACGCGCTTTTCAAGGCCGCGTCCGAAGGGCCGCTGAACGGCATTCTGGGGTATGAGACCCGTCCGCTCGTCTCCACCGACTATACCAACGATATCCGCTCCTCGATCGTGGATGCGCCCTCGACCATGGTTGTGAACGGCACGCAGGTGAAGGTCTATGCATGGTACGACAACGAGATGGGCTATGCCTACCGGCTGGTCGATGTCGCACTGATGATCGGGGCGTCGTTGTGAGCCAGCATCGGCCGGAAGGTTTTTCGGCCTATATCGCCGTGACGGCGGCCTATTGGGCCTTCATGCTGACCGACGGCGCGCTCAGGATGCTGGTGCTGCTGCATTTCCACACGTTGGGTTTCAGCCCGGTGCAGCTTGCCTATCTCTTCGTGCTCTATGAGGTGGCAGGCATGGTCACCAACCTCTCGGCAGGCTGGATCGCGGCGCGGTTCGGGCTGACCTCGACGCTCTATGCGGGGCTGGTGCTTCAGGTTGGCGCGCTTGTCGCGCTTGCCGCGCTCGATCCCGGCTGGGCGGTCGGGCTTTCGGTCGCCTATGTCATGGGGGTGCAGGGCGTCAGCGGAGTGGCCAAGGATCTGGCCAAGATGTCGTCGAAATCCGCCGTGAAGCTGTTGGCCCCTGCGCGGGACGGCGGACTCTTTCGCTGGGTCGCGCTGCTCACCGGATCGAAGAACGCAGTGAAGGGGTTGGGCTTTCTTCTCGGCGCCGCTTTGCTGGCCGGTTTCGGCTTTGTCTGGGCGGTGATCGCCATGGCGGCAGTGCTGGCCGTCATTTTGCTGGCCACTGTGGCGGCGATGCCGCCTGGTCTGCCAAGGGGGCGCAAGGGCGCGAAGTTTTCCGAGGTCTGGTCGAAATCCGCCAATATCAACTGGCTGTCGCTGGCGCGGGTATTCCTCTTCGGCGCGCGCGACGTCTGGTTCGTCGTCGGCATACCGATCTATTTCTACGGCGTCTTGTCCGACGGATCAGAGGCAGGCAACCGCGCGGCCTTCTTCCTGATCGGCAGCTTCTTGGCCGGCTGGATTATCCTCTACGGCGCGGTGCAGGCCGGCACACCCCGCATCCTCAACGCCGCTGCCAGATCCGAGGCCGACCTGATACGCGCCGCCCGCAACTGGGCCGGCGCGCTTTTCCTGGTGCCCGCCACGCTAACCCTCGCCGCGCTCGCCGCGACCGGACCGCAGCCCTGGCTCACC
>JAUIDM010000218.1 GCA_030428915.1 Alphaproteobacteria bacterium
CGACGTGGCCTTGGGCAAGGCTTTTCTGTTGCAGGGCGGCGATTGCGCCGAAAGCTTCTCGGAATTTTCTGCCGACAACATCCGCGACACGTTCAAGGTCATCCTGCAAATGGCCATCGTCCTGACCTGGGGCGCAAAACTGCCGGTGGTGAAGATCGGCCGCGTGGCGGGCCAGTTTGCCAAGCCGCGGTCGGCGCCGATGGAGACGGTCGACGGCGTGGAACTGCCTTCCTACCGGGGCGACATCATCAACGGGTTCGATTTCACCGCTGCGGCGCGCGTGCCGGACCCTTCGCGGATGTTGCAGGCCTATACCCAGGCTGCGGCCTCGCTGAACCTCTTGCGGGCGTTTTCCACCGGCGGTTTCGCCGACATGCACAGGGTCCAGAGCTGGATCGCGGGCTTCACCGACGAGGATGAGGCAAAGAAGTACCGTGAAGTTGCATCGCGCATTCAGGATGCGATGGACTTCATGTCTGCGGCCGGTGTGACCTCGGACACCGTGCACGCGATGGCGAGCGTTGATTTCTATACCAGCCACGAAGCGCTGCTTCTGGAATATGAAGAGGCTCTCTGCCGCATCGATTCGACATCTGGCCTGCCGGTTGCCGGATCGGGGCACATGATCTGGATCGGCGACCGCACGCGCCAGCCGGATGGTGCGCATGTCGAGTTCGCACGCGGCGTGCAGAACCCGATCGGCCTCAAATGCGGGCCGTCGATGTCCACCGATGATCTGAAGGTACTGCTTAACAAGCTCAACCCGGAAAACGAGGCGGGACGGCTTACCCTGATCGCGCGTTTCGGCGCGGGAAAGGTCGGCGATCACCTGCCACGCCTGATCAAGACGGTCGAGGAAGAGGGCGCCAAGGTCGTGTGGACCTGCGATCCTATGCACGGAAACACGATCAAGTCGGCGACGGGCTACAAGACACGGCCCTTCGACAGCGTATTGCGCGAGGTTCACGAATTCTTCGGCATCCACAAGGCCGAAGGTACGATCCCAGGCGGCGTGCATTTCGAGATGACCGGGAAGGACGTGACCGAATGCACGGGCGGCGTCCGTGCGGTCACGGATGAGGATCTGTCGGACCGCTATCACACTGCTTGCGATCCGCGACTCAACGCATCGCAGTCGCTCGAACTGGCTTTTCTCGTCGCCGAAGAGCTTCAGGATCGCCGCGCGATGCAAAAAGCGGCAGGCATGTAGCCTGCCGCCAACACTCGTGACGCACACATCGAGCGGCCCCTTGGGGCCGCTTATTCGTTACTCGTGGGAAATGACGAGCCTCAGATGTCCCCGGCTGCGGATCGGCTTTGCTGCCCTTCCGTCGAAACCGGCGGCGGGTTCGAAAAACCCTTCCTGTGCCGCATGGCGCGTGCTGCGAAATCCCTTGCCATTTGACACGACAACCGGGCTGACCACGCAGTCAACCAGATCGAAACGCCGTGGCGCACGGCCTATGGGGCCCTCTGCCATCAGACATCCCAGCGCCCGGCTGACATCGCCAAGATCACTTTTCAGGGGCAGTATGATCATGCGCGCTTGCATCTCGGGCTTACCGAAACCCGGTTCCGCCGTCAGCATGAGATCCGCTGTTTTCGGGCCGGAAAACACGGTTTGCAGAATGTCCGATACTTCCTGCCGCGCCTTTGGCGTGAAGAACGAAGTCAAAGGCATGCCACGTACTTCCATTCCCATCAGATCGCTCAGGTGCATGCCAGCCAGCCGGAACCGGGCAACCTGCGGCGCCACGCGTTCCAGGATGAATGCATATTCCAGGGCACGCTCGACGCCGCGCGGATCGATTTCCGAGCGGTAGGGAAGATCACGTCCCTGCCTGAGGGCTTCCCAATAATCCCTCACCTCGGAAATGTGGACAAATCTCATGATCCCTTCAACTTTCCTGATGCGGGCACGGCCGTCCCGGTTCACCCCTTATCCGGCCGGCGCGAACACAAACTCGCCCGCAACTCAGATTATGCCGGCGCGTTGTCGCCCCGGTCATCATTTGTTAACTCTACAGCCAGAATACTTACCGAAGTATTAATATCACGTTCGGGACCGTCGCGAGGGGACAAAATTCTTAAATGGTAAACACACAACTGATCTCCATGACAGGCTTCGCCGCCCGCCGAGGAGAGGGAGCCGGCTTTTCCTGGGCCTGGGAGATGCGGTCGGTGAACGGCAAAGGGTTGGACATTCGGCTCAGGCTGCCCGACTGGATCGAGGGGCTGGAACCAGCCGTACGTGCCGCCGTGGCACGAACCGCAAAACGCGGCAATGTCAGCGTGACGCTGAAACTTGTCCGGGACAGCGGCGATGAGGCGCTGCGGGTCAATCCCCGAGGACTTTCCTCGGTCCTGACCGCGCTTGCGGCGGTCCGGGCAGGGGCGGAGGCTGCGGGCATGCCACTTGCCGAGACGAGCGCAGCCGAGGTCCTGAGTATAAGGGGCGTGATCGATCAGGGCGGTGAGGTCGATGATACTGCCCCGCTTCTGGCTGCCCTCTCTGCCGATCTTGAACAGTTGCTAGACGATTTCGCAACGATGCGGGCGGCAGAGGGCAGGGCGCTTGCGGGGGTGATTTCGCGGCAGATCGACCTGATCGACAACCTGACGTCAAAGGCCAAGGCGGCTGCCGAGGCACGCCGGGGCGAACAGATGCGCATGCTGAACGACAACCTGGCACGGGTCATGGCGGGCGCGGTGGAGGCCGATCCAGACCGCGTTGCGCAGGAACTGGCGCTCCTGGTGGTCAAGGCGGACGTAACCGAGGAACTGGACCGTCTGACCGCTCATATTGCCGCCGCACGCGCGCTTCTGACTGAAAAGGGTGCAGTCGGGCGCAAGTTCGACTTTCTCATGCAGGAATTCATGCGCGAGGCGAACACGCTTTGCTCAAAATCCGGAAACGCCGACCTGACGCGCATCGGGCTTGACCTCAAGACCGTGATCGACCAGATGCGGGAACAGGTTCAGAACGTGGAATAGTCATGAAACGCAAGGGTTTGCTGATCATCTTGTCGTCGCCCTCAGGTGCGGGCAAATCGACACTGGCAAAGCGACTGATGGTCTGGGATCCAACGCTTTCGTTTTCCGTCTCGGCCACCACGCGCGCACCGCGTTCCGGAGAAGTGGACGGCCGCGAATACTATTTTCGATCCCGCATGGAGTTCGAGGCGATGGTGGACGCGGGCGAGATGCTGGAACATGCAGAAGTTTTCGGAAATTTCTATGGCTCGCCCAAGGGACCGGTAGAACAGGCAATGGCCGACGGTCGCGACACGCTGTTCGATATCGATTGGCAAGGCGGCCAGCAAATCCGCAACTCGGTTCTCGGCCAGGATGTCGTTTCGATCTTCATCCTGCCGCCTTCCATTGCTGAACTTGACAGGCGGTTGCGAGAACGCGGGCAGGACAGCGATGAGGTGATCGCGGGGCGGATGGCCAAATCAGAAGCCGAGATCAGCCACTGGGCGGAATATGATTACGTCCTGATCAATGAAGACCTGGACCGGACCGAAGCCGACCTGAAGACCATTCTGATGGCCGAACGCATGCGCCGCGACCGTCAGCCCGGCCTGTCGGACTTCGTGCGCGGCCTCAACCGGGAGTTTGCCAAACGATGATCTACGAACTGGACGGTATTGCCCCCGAGATCGCCGAAGATGCCTGGGCCGCGCCGGATGCCAACCTGATCGGCAAGGTGGTGCTGGAGGAGCGCGCAAACGTCTGGTTCGGCTCCACCCTGCGTGGCGACAACGAAGAGATCCGCGTCGGGCGCGGGTCGAACATCCAGGAAAACTGCGTGTTGCATACCGATATGGGCTTTCCGCTCATCGTAGGTGCGGATTGCACCATCGGGCACAAGGTCATGCTTCACGGCTGCACAATCGGGGAGGGCAGTCTGATTGGCATGGGCGCGACCATCCTGAACGGTGCGAAGATCGGCAAGGGCTGCCTGATCGGCGCCGGGGCGCTGATCACCGAGGGCAAGGAAATTCCTGACGGCAGTCTCGTGATGGGGGCTCCGGGGAAGGTTGTGCGCAACCTTGATGATCGGGCCCGCGCAATGCTGCTCGACTCTGCCGCGCGGTATCGCGACAACGCGGCACGGTTCCGCAACGGCTTGCGGGCGCTCTGAAAATGTGGATCAGCCCGCCGGAAGGCTGATAACGTCGAATACCAGCCCCGGACAGTGATCGCGCAGTTCGCGGACGATCGCCGCGACATCGGGTATCGGACCGGCAAGGGCATAGAGCTGTCCGCCAAAGGCCAGTTTCTCCAGCCTCTGGCCCAGGTCGAGAATATCGAAGCCGGTGCCCAACAGGGGGGCGACGACTGCATCCGGGGTCCACTGGGCCAGCAGGGCGAGCGTCAGAGACGCATACGAGGCATCGATCACGTCGGCCCCAGCATTTCGGATAACTTGGACAATGGCGGGCCTTACATCAACGGCCAGCACGCGCATCGGCGCGCCGTCGGAATCAAACGTATCCGAAAATGCACCATATTTCCCCAGACGCTCTGCCGGGTCTGCCTTGTCAGCGGACATACTCTGCCTTCGTCGGATGAATACTCGAAGTGCCGCGGAAACGCCTGCGGGGAACACTCGCATACACACGAAACAGTAGCGCGGGGAACCTCGGGTGAAAAGTCTGGTTGCCGAGTGATTTACTTTTACCGGTTTGCGGCCCAATCTGCGCGCCCACCGAAATGGAAAGGCGTCATGCAACTCAATGCCATGCGAACGGTACTGGATGCGCTGCCGATTGCAGTCGCCTTCGTCGACACCGATGAGCGGGTCCTCATAGCCAACCGGGCGGCCGCATCCATCCTCGGGCCGACCCCGGAGGGTCGCAGGTGCAGCGCGCTTTTGCGGCATCCGGAATTCCTCGGCGGGCTTGAAGCTGCACTGAACGGGAAGGTGCAGGATGCAAAGCGGCTCACTCTGATCGCCGGGGGCAGCGAGACTCATCTTGCCGTGACTTTCACGCCGATGGAAAGCGATGTGGGGCAAGGCGTTCTGGTCGCGTTCGAGGATCTGACCCCGATCGAACAGGCCGGGGCGATGCGGCGTGACTTCGTCGCCAATGTCAGCCACGAATTGCGCACACCGCTCACCGCCCTGGTCGGCTTCATCGAAACGCTGCGGGGGGCGGCGCGCGACGATGCCGCCGCCCGGGATCGTTTCCTTGGCATCATGGAGCGTGAGGCGGGCCGGATGATCCGGTTGGTCAGCGACCTTCTTTCGCTCAGCCGCGTGGAGGCGGAAGAGCGGCGCCGTCCGGCGGACGAGGTCGACATCGCCGCTCTTCTGAAAACGACGCTGGTCTCGCATCGGGACGCCGCGACAACTGGCGGGATAAGGGTCAGGCTGGAGATGGCCGAGGGGCCAGTTCGGCTTCGGGCCGATGCCGATCAGTTGACGCAGGTTTTTCATAACCTGGTGGAAAACGCGATCAAATACGGTGGTGCGGGCAAGGAGGTCACTGTCCGTGTGTCCGAGATCGAGCGTGAACCTGTCCTGAAAGGCCCTGCGGTTCAGGTCGAGGTCATCGACCGGGGTGAGGGCATTGACCCTTTGCACCTGCCGCGACTCACAGAACGATTCTACCGGGTAGACACCCACCGAAGCCGCGAACAGGGCGGAACCGGATTGGGCCTGGCGATTGTAAAACACATCGTCAATCGCCACAGGGGGCGGCTGAGGATCGAGAGCGAGCCCGGAAAAGGCAGCAGATTCATCGTCATACTGCCAAAGGCGTTAAACAGCCCGGCCTCATGACCGGCTTCGCGGCGCGGGGTTTGTCATGAAACCGTTACGCAAGCGTCACAAAAGCATAGCGGCCCACGCATAGAGAGCGGCCAAGGTCGCCAGGGGGCGGCCGGAAACCGGACTTGCAGGAGTATGCAATGAAAACCGTGAAGCTCGCCACCTCGGCCCTCGCGATCGCCGCCGCAGCCACCGCCGCCGAAGCGCGCGACCAGATCCAGATCGCCGGATCCTCGACCGTTCTTCCCTACGCGACCATCGTCGCCGAAGCCTTTGGCGAAAACTTCGACTTCCCGACCCCGGTCGTGGAAGGTGGCGGCTCGGGTGCCGGCCGCAAGAAGCTGTGTGAGGGCGTGGGCGAGAATACGATCGACATCGCGAATTCGTCCTCGCGCATCAAGCAGTCGGACATCGACCTGTGCACCACCAACGGTGTCACCGAGATTATGGAAGTGCGCATCGGCTATGACGGTATCGTCTTTGCTTCGGACCTTAACGGCCCGGAATTCGCCTACACCCCCGCCGACTGGTTCAACGCTCTGGCCGCCGAAGTGGTGAAGGACGGCGCAGCCGTCGCCAACCCGAACAAGACCTGGGCTGACGTGAACGGCAATCTGCCCGCACAGGACATCCTCGCCTTCATTCCGGGCACCAAGCACGGCACCCGTGAAGTGTTTGACGAGAAGGTGATCCTCGCCGGTTGCGAAGAAACCGGAGCCTACGAGGTGTTCAAAACTGCCGCAGGCGGCGACGAAGATATCGCCGAGGAGAAGTGCATGGCACTGCGCACCGACGGTATGTCGGTCGATATCGACGGCGACTACACCGAAACGCTGGCGCGGATCGACGCGAACAAGAACGCAATCGGTGTGTTCGGTCTGTCGTTCTACCAGAACAACACCGACAAGCTGCGCGTTGCGACGATGAACGGTGTCGTCCCGACGGTGGAGTCGATCGCTGCGGGCGACTATCCGGTCTCCCGCCCGCTCTACTTCTACGTCAAGACGGCGCATCTCGGCGTGATCCCGGGACTGCAGGAGTACATCGACTTCTTCGTCTCCGACGACATGGCTGGTCCGGATGGTCCGCTGGCGGCTTACGGCCTCGTCTCTGACCCGGAACTGGCAGCGACGCAGGAGATGGTCGCAGCCGGCACCCCGATGCCGCCGCTGAACTGATCGGAACACAACGGGCGGCGGTCATGTGCCGCCGCCCGGTTTTTCCTGTTGCAGACTGGATACGTTGATGGGCATTGGGCTGTTGCTTGCGATCATCCTCGGGCTCGCTGCCGTCGGATTTGTTTTCGGTGTCCGGCGCGCCAAGGACAGTTCGGGCGGCGACACGCGCCGCCTCCACTCGCTGGCGGGGTACCACGGACAGTCGGTTTTTCTTTTCACCGCGGTTCCGGCGCTGCTGCTTGTCGGTGGCTGGTTTCTACTTCAACCCATGATCATCGAATCCCGCGTGAGCGGGATGATTGCAGAGGCGGACGTGCCGCAAGGCGGCAACCTCGATCTCGTTATGTCCGACGTTCGCCGCGTGGCGGAAGGCCTGAATACACTCTCTCAGGGCGAAGAACTGACGGAAGCCGCGATCAGCGCTTTGGGCGGCGACCTTGAAAGCCTTCGCTCGCGACTTGCAGGCGCTGGCGTGGCTCTCGCCTCTGACGTTCGGCCGAGCGTATTCAGCGCAGCAGTAGAGTATCGCCGGATGAACAATGCGGGGCA
>JAUIDM010000219.1 GCA_030428915.1 Alphaproteobacteria bacterium
AACCCGAACAAGGCTTCGGCATTCAGCGGGTCTGGACCGAGGACGGAACGCTGGATGAGACGATGGCGATTGCCAACCACGACGTCGTCCTCGTGCCAAAGGGCCATCATCCGTGCGGTGCGCCCTATGGCTACGAGATGTACTATCTCAACGTGATGGCCGGCCCACTGCGTAAGTGGCGATTCAGGAACCATCCCGATCACGATTGGATCGCCCAACGGGACGCATGACCCGTGCGGCCCGAAGGCCGCACTGGCGCCAACCTGTCAGCCCTTTGTGGCCCACCGTCCAGAGAAATCGAAAGCACCGTCATAGCCAAAGAGCGCAGCAGCGCCGCCCGTATGCAGGAAGACCACGCGCTCGCCTTTCTTGAAATGCCCCTTGCGGATCAGGTCTATAAAGCCCGCCGCCCCCTTGGCCGAGTAGACCGGATCAAGCAGGATGGCTTCCAGTTCGGCGAACATGCGGATCGCTTCCATGCCGCTTTCGGTCGGGATGCCGTAACCGTCACCGACATAATCGGTGTTCGCCACCACATCCTCGCGCTTCACGATCCCGGCACAGCCCAGCTTTTCCGCCGTGGCACAGGCGAGGTTGTAGACGTTTTCCTCCTGCTTCGGCTTTGGCGCACGTACACCGATACCGAGAAGCGGGATCTGCGCATTCATCGCCTTCAGACCGGTGATCAGTCCCGCCTGCGTTCCGGCCGAACCCGTCGCGGTAACGATATGGTCGATCTTCAGCCCGCCATTGTTGGCCTGCGCCAGAAGTTCGAACGCACAGTTTACATAGCCGAGCGCCCCCGTAGGGTTCGACCCGCCACCAGGGATCGTGTAGACCTTCGTGCCATCCGCGCGCAGCTTGTCGGCCACCTTCTCCATCTCGGCATTCATGTCGCCGCCACCCGGACGCTTCTCGGTTGTCGCGCCATGCAGATGGTCCAGCAGAACGTTGCCGTTGTTGTTGTAATTGACGTTGTTGGAGCCGGTGCGGTCTTCCAGCAGGATATGGCATTTCATGCCGAGCTTCGCGGCGAACGCCGCGGTCTGACGGGCATGGTTCGACTGGGTGGCACCTTGTGTCATCACCATCTCGGCGCCCAGCGCCTCGGCTTCAGCCATAAGGAATTCCAGCTTGCGGGTCTTGTTGCCGCCTGTCGAAAGACCGGTGCAGTCGTCGCGCTTGATCCAGATTTCCGGTCCGCCGAGTTCCTTCGACAAGCGGTCCAGCCGTTCAAGCGGCGTCGGCAGATGGGCAAGGAAATGGCGCGGGAAACGGGCGAGATGCATGGCGGTCTCCATGAGTTGCACTTGATGACATTTAGCGACGCAATCTCGTGCAAAACAAATGCGAACTTCGCGGCTTAACATTCCAAAGTTGCAAGTATCAGCGTATTGATCTATGCGCGGGCCATGCGGCTCGACTGGATCGACGATCTTCTGGCAGTGCTCGATACCGGCTCATTCGCGCGGGCGGCAGAATTGCGTTGCCTGACGCAGTCGGCCTTTACCCGGCGCATCCGGGCCATTGAGGACAGCATCGGGGCTGAACTGTTCGATCGGTCGCGCAAGCCGGTGGAACTTCTGCCCGCCATCCGCGCGCAGGAGCCCGAGATGCGGGCGCTCGCAGCCGGGTTGCGCCGCTTGCGGGACGGGCTGAAGCGGGCGGGGCAAGGCAAGGGCGGCACGCTCTCGCTCGCCTGTCAGCATGCGATCACCACGACGGTCTCGCCTCGCCTCGTCTCGGTCCTGGCCGAGGCCGGCAGTCATGCCGTGCGGGTGCGGTCCGGCAATCGTGATGAATGCCTTTTGATGCTGCTCTCAGGCGAAGTCGATCTGGCAGTCATGTACGAATTGCCGGGCGAACGCAGCCTTCCTGCAAGCCACGCCTTCGACACTGCGCTGCTGGGCCATGACCGGTTCGTGCCCGTCGCGGCACCCGGAGTGATCGAGGGAGAGAACTGGCCCTTGATCACCTATCCGGCTGATGTCTTTCTCGGACATGTCATGGACCGTGCCGTCCTGCCGCGCGTATCTCCCCATATCGGCTTCACCCGCAAGGCCGAAACGGCATTGACCCTGGCCGCCTTGCAATACGCGTTGAACGGGATCGGTTTAGCCTGGCTGCCGGAAGCGCTGGTGACGGAGCTTTTGGCGGAAGGGCGGCTCGTGGCGCTCACTGGCGTGCTGCCCGCGCAGGATCTCGACATCCGCATGATCCGCATCGCAGGCGAGGCGCGGCCAGACCTGCGCGAAGCCTGGGCGCGGCTCAACGGCAATGAACAATCTCAGTCCCCCAATCGCGGCATTTCGCAGCCAGCACCGGCGGAAAGGCGCGGTCGGTAAAGACCCGGCCGATCTCGGCAAGAGATGCGATGCGCACCGGCGCCTGACGTTCAAGTTTCGAGAAATCGGCGACTAGGCACGTGCCGCGCGCCTGCCGAAGAATCGCGCGACTCACGCGTACCTCCTGCGGGTCGAAATCCAGCAGGTCCCCGTCGAGGTCGAGCGCGGAGGTGCCGATGATCGCGTAGTCCACCTTGAAATGTGAAATCGCCTCGGTCGTGAGGTCACCCACCAATCCGCCATCCGATCGGCGCAAAACGCCGCCCGCGACAATCACGTCGCAGCTTTCATTTGACGCAAGGATATTGGCCACGTTCATGTTGTTGGTCACGACCGTGAGATTTCTGTGGGACAGAAGTGCGCGTGCGACCGCCTCGGTCGTGGTGCCTATGTTGAGGAAGAGCGACGAATTGTCCGGGATTGCGGCCGCGCAGACCGCACCGATCGCCGCTTTGGCCGCGGCATTCATCAGCCGACGCTCCTCGTAGCCGATATTGGCCACGCCCGCGCGCAGAATCGCACCGCCATGAACCCGGTCAAGCTTGCCCGCATCGGCAAGTTCCGTCAGGTCGCGGCGAATGGTCTGAAGCGTGACGCCAAAGCGATCGGCAAGATCCTCCACCCCAACACGGCCCTCGACGCGCGCGATGTCGAGGATTTCGCTTTGCCGGAAACTCAGGGCCACGGCCGCACACTTCTCCCTGTAACTTCGATTGCCATCGTCCAGGCTTGATAGGACGTTTGCCGGCCCTTGTCACGAAAAACGAACATTTTCGAACACAAAAATTGACAAAACGCGCTTAATGGCGCGATAACCCGAAGGTCATTTCCGGAGTGTCCCCTTGGTTTCCGAACCGATTCCCGAACACGCCTATGATCTTTTCGTCATCGGCGGCGGCATTAACGGCACGGGCATTGCCCGCGATGCGGCGGGGCGTGGCCTATCGGTTGCCCTTGCCGAGATGGGCGATCTTGCGCAGGCCACATCGTCGGCCTCTACCAAGCTGTTTCACGGCGGCTTGCGCTATCTCGAATATTTCGAGATCGGCCTGGTACGGAAGGCGCTGATCGAACGCGAGGTATTGCTTGGCGCGATGCCGCATATCTCGTGGCCCATGCGCTTTGTCTTGCCTTACCACGAAGACATGCGGTTTGAAGGTGAAACACCGACCTCGCGACTACTGTCGGTATTCATGCCTTGGATGCAAGGCCGCCGGCCGGCCTGGCTGATCCGTCTCGGCCTCTTTCTTTACGACCATCTCGGAGGACGGAAGATCCTGCCCGGCACGGCGACGCTCGATCTGGCCAGTGATCCAGCCGGCACGCCGCTGAACCCAAAGTTCCGCACCGCGTATGAATATTCCGACTGTTGGGTCCAAGACGCCCGCCTCGTCGTTCTGAACGCCCGAGACGCCGAAGCGCGGGGGGCAAAGATCATGACACGGGCGAAGGTGGTCGAGGCGCGGCGGGCGGGCGATGTCTGGGAGGTGAAGATCGCACTGAACGGCAGGACCAAGACGATGCGTGCGCGCATGCTGGTCAATGCTGGCGGCCCATGGGTGGAACGCATCGTCCGCGACACCACGCATCTGGAGCCAAGGGCGCATATCCGGCTGGTGCGCGGCTCTCATATCGTTACGCGTCGTCTGTTCGATCACGACCGCGCTTATTTCTTTCAGGGAACCGATGGCCGCATCATCTTCGCCATTCCATACGAGGAGGATTTCACGCTCATCGGCACGACGGACGTCGATCACGACGGCGATCCGCGGGACGCAAGCTGCACGGAGGCGGAGCAGGATTACCTTTGCGCCTTTGCTTCTGAATACTTCGCGAAACCCGTGACGCGAGACGATATCGTCTGGACCTATTCCGGGGTCCGGCCGCTTTACGACGACGGTGCCAACTCTGCGAGCGCCGCGACACGGGACTATGTGTTGACGCTGAACACCGATGGCGCGCCCGTGCTTAATGTCTTCGGCGGCAAGATTACCACCTATCGCAAGCTGGCCGAGGCGGCGATGGCCAAGATCGCGCCGATCCTGAATGTGTCGAAGCCCGACTGGACTGCCGGTGTGTCTCTTCCCGGCGGCGATTTCCCGGTGGACGGGGTCGCGAAGCTGATTGCCGATCTGGCCGGGCGGTATCCCTTCCTGGACGCCTTCACCGCACGGCGCCTGATCCGCTCATACGGGACGGAGGCCCCGGACGTACTTGGCATGGCAACGACCGCGGCCGATCTTGGTCGCGATTTCGGCGCGGGGTTGACGGAAGCCGAGCTTCGCTGGCTCATGGAAAAGGAATACGCAAGAACCGCCGAAGACGTTGTCTGGCGCCGCACGAAACTGGGGCTGCGGCTGAGCGCAGAGCAGATTGCGGCGGTGGATGCATGGATGGCGGACAGGGGGGCCAGATGACCTATATCCTCGCGATCGACCAGGGCACAACGTCGAGCCGGGCGATCCTGTTTGACGCCAACATGAAGGTGAAGGCCGTTGCGCAGGAGGAATTCGAGCAGCACTTCCCCGCCTCCGGCTGGGTGGAACATGACCCTGCCGACCTCTGGTCGACCGTCGTGGCAACGTCCAGGGCGGTCGTCGAACGGGCAAAGGTCCAGGCGAAGGACATCGCGGCCATAGGCATCACCAACCAGCGCGAAACGACCCTTGTCTGGGACCGAAAGACCGGCGAGCCGATCCACCGCGCCATCGTCTGGCAGGACCGCCGCACCTCTGAGATGTGTCAGCGGCTGAAGGCCGGAGGGCATGAGCCGATGGTGACGGAAAAGACTGGCCTCCTTCTGGACCCCTATTTCTCGGGCACCAAGCTTGCCTGGCTTCTCAATACAGTCGATGGCGCACGGGCGCGGGCCGAGGCGGGCGACCTACTTTTCGGCACGGTCGACAGTTTTCTGATCTGGAAACTGACCGGCGGACAGGTCCATGCGACCGATGCGACGAATGCAGCACGGACCCTCATCTACAATATCCGCGAGGGGCGCTGGGACGAAGAGATCTGCCAGCTTCTCAACATCCCAATCTCGATGCTGCCCGAGGTCCGCGACTGTGCTGCTGATTTCGGGCATGCCAGCGCCGACCTTCTGGGGCGCGAGATCCCAATCTACGGCGTCGCGGGCGACCAGCAGGCAGCAACCATCGGGCAGGCCTGTTTCCAGCCGGGCATGATGAAATCAACCTATGGCACCGGCTGCTTCGCGCTGCTCAATACCGGCGAAACCCCGGTCGCCTCGCAGAACCGGCTGCTGACCACCATTGCCTACCAGTTCGGGGGCACTCCGACCTACGCACTGGAAGGGTCGATCTTCATCGCGGGCGCGGTCGTGCAATGGCTGCGCGACGGGTTGAAGATCATCGGCAATGCGGCTGATACACAGCCGCTCGCCAATCAGGCCGACCCCGCGCAGGACGTGGTGCTCGTCCCTGCCTTCGTGGGACTCGGCGCGCCTTACTGGAACGCGGATTGCCGGGGCGCGGTCTATGGGCTGACCCGGAATTCCGGCCCCGCGGAAATGGCGAAAGCGGCATTGGAAAGCGTAGGCTACCAGACCCGTGATTTGCTGGAGGCGATGCGCGCCGACTGGGGCGGCGCGGCCCGGGGCGTATTGCGCGTCGATGGCGGCATGACGGCATCGGATTGGGCGATGCAATTCCTCTCGGACATCATCGGCGCGCCGGTGGACCGGCCACAAGTGCTGGAGACGACGGCGATGGGGGCTGCCTGGCTTGCCGGATCGCGCGCCGGCGTCTATCCGGACGCGGATGGGTTCGCAAAGGGCTGGGCGCTGGAACGGCGGTTCGAACCTGCGATGGATAAGGCCACGAGGGACGCCAAATACGCCCGCTGGCAACGGGCCGTGTCCGCCACACTGGCCGTATGACTACGTCGTTCGAGATCCTGCAGCCAAGGCGCATCCGCTTTGGACGGGGCGAGGCACTGGCGGCAGCGCCCGAAATCACGAACCTTGGGCAACGCCTGTTTCTGATCCATGGCCGCGATGCCGGGAGGGCGGACTGGCTTGCCCATGCACTGAAATCCTCGGGCGCTGGTGTCCACAGCTATTCCTGTCTGTCAGAACCGTCGCTGCCAATGCTCGAGGACGCATTGACGGCAGCGCGCGGGGCGGACTGCTTGGTCAGCATTGGCGGCGGGGCGGCGATCGACCTCGGCAAGGCGATCGCAGCGCTATTGCCTGCTTCGGGGGTGCCACTGGACTATCTCGAAGTCGTCGGTCGCGGGGGAAAGCTTGATGCGCATCCCCTGCCCTTCGTGGCGATCCCGACCACGGCCGGGACCGGGGCCGAGGTGACGAAGAACGCCGTGATCGATGTGCCGGAGCATCGCCGCAAGGTCAGCCTTCGGGATGACAGGATGATCGCCGACCTGGCCATCGTCGATCCATCCCTGACCGATCACTGCCCGCGCGGCGTGACGCTCGCCTCGGGCCTCGATGCGATTACGCAGGTGATCGAGCCGTATCTCTGCACCCGCGCCAATCCCTATACCGATGCGCTCTGTCGTGCCGCGATTCCAAAGGGATTGGCTGCGCTCCATCGGCTGATGGACGGTGAAGATCCTACGTCGCGGGACAGCATGGCCTGGGTCAGCTTGTCGGGCGGACTGGCGCTGGCCAATTCCGGTCTTGGTGCCGTGCATGGGCTGGCCGGCGTGATCGGCGGCATGACCGGGGCGGCCCACGGCGCGATCTGCGGCGCTCTGCTGCCGCATGTGCTGCGCGCGAACCGGGCGGCACTGCCCTACTCTGCGTCTGCGAGCGAACGCTTCGACGAGGTGTCGTCTTGGATCAGCGCGGCATTCGGAACCGCAGATCCAATCGATGCGCTGGAACGTTGGATGCATGATGCCGGGCTGCCCCGTCTCTCAGCGCAAGGATTGCACCCAGAAGATCACGCGGCGGTCGCCGAAGCAGGGGCTTTCTCGTCCTCGATGAAGGCCAATCCAGTCACGTTGAGCACCGCCGATCTGATCGCTGTGCTTGAAGTGGCAGGCTGATCCGCCATCTTCTATTGTTCCCCGCCCGCGCGCGGATTACATCGGTGCCCATGAAACGTTTCATCCCCTTCCTCAAATCGCCGCCGCGTGT
>JAUIDM010000220.1 GCA_030428915.1 Alphaproteobacteria bacterium
GGGCTTGAGGACCGGTTCCGCCGTGATTTCGACCGGACACTGCGGTTCGCGCAGGTCCTGAAACCGCGCCATATCCATATCATGGCGGGCGCGGCCGAGGGGCCAGAGGCCGAAACCGCGTTTATCGAGAACCTGAAATGGGCTGCCGGCCATGCCCCCAGGCAGAGCCTGACGATTGAGCCGATCAATCGCGCCGACATGCCGGGTTATTTCCTCGCCGACTACGACACGGCGGCCCGCGTTCTGGATGCCGTGGCGGCACCCAATCTCGGGCTTCAGTTCGACGCCTATCACGCCCACCGGATCACCGGCGATGTGACCGGCACATGGAAAGCCCATGGTTCCCGCGCGGTCCACATCCAGGTGGCCGGCTATCCGGGACGGAACGAACCGGCGGACGGAGAGATAGACTACGCCGCCTTCTTCGCCCGGCTCGACCGGGACGGCTACACGGGCTGGGTGAGCGCAGAATACGCTCCCGCCGATGGAACCCTCGACGGCCTCGGCTGGATGCGCTGAGCCACGCTTTCTGTCGAAAAATACTCCGGGGTGAATGCGGCCGTCAGGCCGCAGAGGGGCAGCGCCGCTTCGCTTGCCTCAGACCGGGCAGTCCGGGCCGGCACAGCCCGACGCGCGCGTCTCCGGCTCGAAGGTGGCATGCAGAATGCCGAACTCGGCCTTCAGCCGCGCCTTCACACGGCGCACCGCCTCGGTGAACTCCACCCCGTCGGAAAGCACAAGATGGGCTTCGACCGAGGTCCGCTGCTCATCCATCTGCCAGACATGCAGATGATGCACCTCCTCGACACCATCCTCGCCCTCGATCGCCCGCCTCAGATCGTCGGCCTCCATGCCGGGCGGCGCCCCAAGCATCAGGATGCGGATCACCGGCCCGGCCTCCTTGAGCGCATGCCACAGGATCCACCCCGAAATCCCGAGCGTGATCAGCGGGTCGGCCAGCCGCCAGTCCCACGCCCAGATCAGCACCCCGCCGACGATCACCGCGACGGAGGACCCCGCATCGGCGAGGTTGTGCAGGAAGGCCGCGCGGATATTCGCGCTCTCCTTCGAAAGCCGCCAGGTCAGCGCCGCCGTCGCCAGGTCGACGGCGAGAGCAAGAGCAGCCAGAACGATCACGATCCCGCCCGCCACTTCGGGCGGATCGACAAGCCGCAGGGCCGCCTCGTAGCCGAGCCAGACCGAGATGACGACCAGCGTCGTGTAGTTCACCAGCGCCGCAACAAGCTCCGCCCGGCCATAGCCAAAGGTCATCTCGTCCCGCGCCGGCCGCCTCGCGATCCGGCGCGCGACGAACGCGATGACGAGCGACACGGCATCCGAAAGGTTGTGGACGGCATCTGCGATCAGCGCGACCGACCCCGAAATGAGCCCGCCGACGATCTGCGCGACCGTGAGCGCAAGGTTGACACCGACGGCAAGCGCCACCTTCCGGTCACCCGACGAAGGGTCGATGTGATGGTGGCGATGACCCCCATGGCCGTAGTCGTGCGGCATGATCGCGTTCTCCGTTCCCTCCGACATGCGCACGGGGCGGCGCCGCGTCAATCCCCTCCCCCGCGGCGGCGCGCGAAGACGGGCGCCCGGCCCGCCATCTCCGCCATCACCGCCTCGATCTGGTTCGCGCCGCCGATGATCCCGGCCTGAAGCCGCGCCTCCAGCGCAAGCCCCTCGCCCGGCGGCAGCGTCCAGCCCTCCTCCACCAGCCGCTTCGCGGCCGCGAGCGCGTCGGGCGACTTTCGCGCAAGCTCCGCCGCCATGCCCCGCGCCGCCGCGACCGGGTCCTCCGCGATCCGCGTGATCAGCCCGAGGGTCAGCGCCTCCTCCGCGCCCATGACCCGCGCGGTCATGATCAGCTCTTTTGCCTGATCGGCACGCATGAGTCGCGGCAACGACTGGCTGATCCCCATATCCGGGATCAGCCCCCATTTCGCTTCCATGATCGAAAACCGCGCATCCGGCGCCGCGATGCGGAAATCAGCGGCAAGTGCAAGCTGCATGCCTGCGCCAAAGGCGACGCCCTCGATCGCCGCGATCACAGGCACATTCAGCGACTGCCAGGCCACGACGGGCTTCTGAAACCGGTTCGCCTGTTCACCCTTCGCCGGCGATGCGATCTCACGCTTCAGCTCTTCCAGATCGCGGGCAAATCCCTGCATAACCGAAAGATCGAGGCCGGAAGAGAAACATCCCCCCGCGCCACGCAGGATCACTGCCCGCAACCCCGTCTCACCAGCCAACCGGTCCGTTGCCGCGGCCAGGGCATCGAACATCTCCATGTTCCAGGCGTTCATTTTCTCTGGCCGGTTTAGGCAGACATCCGCCACCCCATCGTCGCCGACCAACACCTGCACCACATCGTTCATTCCCGCCTCCTGCACTGGCACAGGTATCATCCCCGGACAGGGCGCTGCAGAAAAGGCCCCGGCGGCACTCGTGACGCGAAGTCACGGAAGCAGCGTGTGCCCAACCCTCCTGACAGAACCCTGTCAGGAGGGTTGTGCGACAACGGATGTCCGAACCCCAGCGAAAGGACATCGCCATGACCACCAAACCCGTTGTTGTCTGGAGCGAAATCCCGGTTTCCGATATGAATAAGGCCGTGGCCTTCTACAACGCGACCTTCGACTGGCAGATGACAATCGACGAAAGCGGACCCAATCCGATGGCGATCCTCGGCGGCAGGATGGACGATGCGGGCGGGCACCTTTACCCGGGCAAGCCCGCCTCGGATGGCGGGCCCACGGTTCATATCGTCGTGCCCGACCGGCTGGAGGACGCCGCGATCCGCTGCCGCAAGGCGGGCGGCGAGGTGATCGGCGAGATCGTCACGATCCCACCCGGCCGTTTTGTCTACGCCAAAGACCCCGATGGCAACTCGATCGGGCTCTTCGAGCCAGCCGAGGCCAAGTGATGCGCCGTGCCGACCGCCTCTTTCAGATTGTCCAGTATCTGAGGGGCGGTCGGCTTCTGACGGCACGCATCCTCGCCGAACGGCTGGAGGTCAGCGAGCGCACGATCTATCGAGATATCGCCGACCTTATCGGGTCGGGCGTGCCCATCGATGGCGAGGCCGGGATCGGCTATCTGATGCGCTCAGGCTATGACCTGCCGCCCCTTATGTTCTCGCGCGCCGAGATCGCGGCCCTCGTCGCCGGGGCCCGTATGGTGCGCAGCTTTGGCGGAGCGGAAATGGCGCTGGCAGCAGAGGAGGCTCTGGTCAAGATCGAGGCGGTGCTGCCGCCGGACCTGCGCGACCGCCCGGCCGGGGTGGCGATCCATGCCCATGATGCGGGCGCCCTGTCGAATGCCGATCGTACCATGGTCGATCGGCTTGACCGCGCGGTCGATGCCGTCAGGAAGATGTCACTCGACTACCGAGACGCGGACGGGGCCGCAACACGACGCATCGTCCGTCCGCTTGGCCTGTGGTTTTGGGGCAAGGTCTGGACGCTGATCGCCTGGTGCGAACTCAGGGACGACTTCCGCATGTTCCGCATCGACCGGATTGCGACGGCCGAGGATGCGGGCCCCTTCCGGCCGGACCGCGATAAGAGCCTCACCGTCTTCTTTCAGCGAGAAGCCGGTCATTGTCACGACTGAGCCACTGCGGCAGATGTCCTGTGCGGTGTCGACCAAAGCATAGATCCGACGGCTATTGCCGCCCCGGAATTTATCCGCTCGTCTTCCTGAGGATCTGCATAGGCTTGGCCGTCCCCCGGTTCTCCAGCGCTTCAAGGAACTTTGACAACGTTCCCGGCCAACTGGGCGTTGCGTCCTTTTCGGGCCAGGCCTGACGGTAGTCCGACGGCCTGCGCCCGAAGCATTTGCCGAATGAAAACGCAAAATGCGACAGGGTATTGAAACCCGATGCAGTCGCAATCTCGCGCACCGACAGCCCGGTGGAAATCAGCAAAACGCGTGCGTGCTGGAGCCGTAGCAGCAAGCCGAACTGCACCACGGTGCAACCGATATTAGCCTTGAACTGCCGCTCCAGTTGGCGCTGCGAAACGCCAAGTTCGTCGGCGATCTCGGGCACCGTCAAAGGTTCGGCGATATTCTTTTCGATCAGCGTGATTGCCTCACGCACCATGGGAACCAGCGTTTCCATGCCCCGCCCCATCGTCCGGCGCTGCGGGGCAGTGGCGGGCCGGATCGGGTGATAGAGCATCTGATCGGCAATCTCCCCGGCCAGCCGCTCGCCATGTTCGTCGCCGACCAACCGCAACATCAGATCGACACCTGCCAATCCGCCCGCACAGCTCATCATCTGACCGTCGATGGTGAAAAGCTGCTCGGTCACGGTCACTTCGTCGAACTGTTCCTCGAAGCCCGACATCCATGACCAATGAGTCGTTGCCCGCTTGCCTGAAAGAAGGCCCGCCCGGGCCAGAAGGTAGCAACCAAGCTCCACCGAGCATATACGCACGCCACCTCGCGCCTGCCTGCGGATCCAGGCGAGCGTATGGGAGTTCTTGTAGTTTTCGGCATTCCAAGACCCCAGGACGAAAAGGGCCTCGCCCCGCCGAATGCGGTCATCGGGAAGTTTTGTGGCTACCGAAAAGCCGTTCGAGGCGGTGATTTCCGCCCCGTCGAAGGACAGCACCTCCCATGAATAGAGCGGCGCGGGCGACAGATAGTTCGCGATCCGCATCACCTCGATCATTGTCATCATCGTCATCATGTTGAACCGTGGCACAACCAGAAACGCGGCATGGCGGGCAGCATCCTCCCTTGGCGGAGGAGCCAGAGTCGCAGGGTCGGATGAGGTGCGAATTTTCGACATGCACCCGTCATATCAGTCGAATTACTGACAGGAAAAGACCTTTCCCAGCCCAAGGATTGAGAAAAGTCTGGGGAGGCGCGGAATGAATTTCGAGGTGGTTCTGACCTGTGCGGTGACCGGAGCGGGCGCTACGACACATATCAGCCCGCATGTCCCGGTAACGCCGGAGGCCATCGCCCGCGAGGCGGTCGAGGCAGCCAAAGCCGGGGCATCCTGCGCCCATATCCATGTCCGCGATCCCGAAACCGGCAAAGGCTCACGCGACCCGGCGCTTTTCCGCAAGGTCGTGGACCGGGTGCGCGACAGCGGCACCGACGTCGTCATCAACCTGACCGCCGGTATGGGCGGCGACTGGGTTCCTTCGCCGGACGACTGGTCGATGCCCGGGCCTGGGACCGACATGATCGGGCCGGACGAGCGGCTGGCCCATGTGAAGGATTGTCTGCCGGAAATCTGCTCGCTCGATTGCGGGACGCTGAATTTCGGTAATGACGACACGATCTATATCTCCACCCCGCCGATTCTGCGCCGCATGGCCGCGCTGACGAAGGAATGGGGCGTGAAGCCGGAGCTTGAGGTCTTCGATCTTGGCCATATCCGTTTTGCAAAGGCTATGGTGGAGGAAGGCCTGATCGCCGCGCCGCCGATGTTCCAGCTGTGCCTTGGCATCCCCTGGGGTGCCGACCAGACGGTCGAGACGATGGCAGCAATGAAGGCGCAACTGCCTGCCGGTGCAAGCTGGGCCAGCTTCGGCATCAGCCGCATGCAGATGCCGATGGTCGCTGCAGCCGTGTCGCTTGGCGGTAATGTGCGGGTTGGGCTGGAAGACAACATCTATCTGTCGCGCGGGGTGCTTGCGACCAACGCCCAGCTTGTCGAACGCGCCCGCACAATCATAGAGGCGATGGGTGCCCGTGTCCTGACGCCGCAGGAGGCGCGCAACAAGCTGAAGCTTCGAGGCAGCGACGCATGAAAGATGGCGCCGCCTCAGGGGGCCTAAGACTTCAGGCGCTGACCAAGCGTTTCGGCAGCTTCACCGCCGCCGAGGATATCAATCTGGATATTCGTCGGGGTGAGTTCCTGACGCTGCTCGGCCCGTCAGGCTCGGGCAAGACCACGCTTCTGATGATGATCGCGGGTTTTCTCGACATCACTGGGGGCGATATCCTGCTGGACGGTGCCAGCATTGCCGGAATGCCGCCCGAGAAACGCAATTTCGGCATGGTGTTCCAGGGCTACGCACTGTTCCCTCATATGACGGTGCGCCAGAACATCGCCTATCCGCTGGATGTCAGGAAACGCCCCAAAACCGAAATCAACCAGCGCGTCGACGAGATGCTGGATCTCGTCCAGTTGCAGGCGTTCGGCCACCGCCTGCCCGGCCAGCTTTCGGGCGGCCAGCAGCAGCGCGTGGCGCTGGCCCGTGCGCTCTGTTTCGCGCCGCCGGTCCTTCTGCTCGATGAACCTTTGGGCGCGCTCGACAAGAAACTCAGGATCGAGGTGCAAGACCAACTCAAGGCCATCCACCGCCACGTCGGCACGACCTTCATCTACGTGACCCATGATCAGGAAGAGGCTTTGTCGATGTCCGACCGCATCGTGATCATGCAACAGGGACGGATCGAACAGGTCGGAACGCCCGAGGAGTTGTACCAGAAGCCCCGCACCCGCTTCGCAGCAAGCTTCCTCGGCAAGTCGAATTTCCTGACGAAAGACGGCGCGCTATACGCGCTTCGCCCCGAAAAGATCGACATCGCACCTAAGGGCGCAGGCCAAGGGCCGAACCGGGTTTCTGGCACGGTCCGCGCCGTGACCTATTTCGGCTCGGTCCTGAAATACGACGTCACCGTGCCGGGGATGGATGAGATCGAGGTCGATGCCGACGCCTGGCGTTGCGGCGAACCCCTCGCCGAGGGCGCCGAGGTGGATCTGAACTGGTCGGACGCGGCAGCAGTCCGGCTGGAAAGTGACTGAGCGGGAGGAAGGAACGGACCCGCGATCAAACCGGGCGGCAAGCCCGACCAACAAGGAGGAGACAAGAATGCACGATAAGCAATTCATGCGCGAGACGGTCGCAGAAGGGGCGAAAGCGTTCAGGGAAGGCCGGATGGACCGGCGTTCGTTCCTTGTGCTCTGCGGGATGGCGGGGATCGCGACCCAATCGGTGATCGCGGGCGATGCCGAAGCCGCGGCGAACGAGATTGTCATGTGGAACTGGGGCGGCCAGTCCGAGGAATGCCACGGCAAGGCCATCGGAGATCCCTTCACGGCCGAAACCGGCATGCCCTTGAAATTCGACACGTCCGGCCCCCTTCAGGGCAAGATCAAGGAGATGGTCGACAGCGGCAATGTGACGGCCGATGTCTGCGACGCGGACCTCTTCGACGCCGTGGCGCTTGGCCCATCGGGCCATCTGGAACCGATCGACTACGACATCGTCTCGAAGGATCGGACGCTGCCGCAATACGCGCTGGAATACGGCGTTTCGATCATCCTTTACGGCTATGCCTTTGTCTATGACACCGAGGCTTACGGGGACAATCCGCCGAACAGTTGGGCCGACTTCTTCGACACTGCGAAGTTCCCCGGCAAGCGGTCGCTATACAAATGGGCGAACGGCGCCTTGGAAGGCGCTCTG
>JAUIDM010000565.1 GCA_030428915.1 Alphaproteobacteria bacterium
GGCCTCCGGCGGATATGCGATCGGCTGCGCCCTGCGCGCCATCGGTATCGGTCCGGGCGATACGGTCCTGACCAATGCGTTCACGCTTGCCCCGGTGCCGGGCGCCATCGCTGCAGTGGGTGGCAGCCCGGTCTTCGTCGAGACGACAGAGAACCTGACCATCGACCTTGACGATCTTGCGGCCAAGCTGCCGGGGGCCAAGGCGCTGCTCTTGTCCCATATGCGCGGCCATATCTGCGACATGGACCGGCTGATGGCACTTTGCAATTCTGCGGGCGTCAAGGTGATCGAGGATTGCGCTCATACGATGGGGGCCGCGTGGCGCGGCACGCCGTCGGGCCGCCACGGAATCGTGGGCTGTTATTCCACCCAGACGTACAAGCACATGAATTCGGGCGAGGGCGGGTTTCTCGTCTCCGACGATCCCGATCTGATGGCTCGGGCCACGATCCTCTCGGGCAGCTACATGCTTTACGGCCGCCACCACGCGAGCCCCGGCCCCGAGGCGTTCGAGACGGTGAAGTATATCACCCCGAACGTCTCGGGCCGGATGGACAACCTGCGCGCGGCGATTCTGCGTCCCCAGCTTGCCGACCTGCCCGCGCAATGCGCCCGCTGGAACGCGCTTTACCGAGTGCTGGAAGATGGGCTGGCAGAGACGCCGGGCCTGAAACTGATCCCGCGCCCGGCCGAGGAGGCTTATGTCGCCTCTTCCTTCCAGTTCCTGCTGCCGGATTGGACGGGGGACAAGGTCCGTGCCGTCATCGCCCGGGCTGCGGATCGTGGGGTGGAACTGAAATGGTTCGGCCATGCGGAACCCACCGGCTTCACCTCGCGCCATGACAGCTGGCGCTATGCCGAACCGCAGTCGCTGCCCAATACCGACCGCATCCTGTCGGGCCTGATCGACATGCGTCTGCCGCTGACCCTCTCGACCGACGATGCGGCACTGATTGCGCGGATCATCCGTGCCGAGGTCTCGGCCGTGCATCAGGGTGCGGATGCGCCCGCCGTCGACATGGTGCCTTCGGCGGACTGAAGCCGCGGCGCCGGGCCGGACCGCCACCTACTGCGCCGTCGCCTCTTTCAGAAAGGCGATCAGGTCCGCCCGGTCCTCGTCTCCGGTGATCCGCTGCATCGGCATCTTGGATCCGGGAATGAAGTGATCCGGCCCCAGATCGAAAAGCTGGTCCACGGTCTCGTCGCTCCAGACGATGTCGCCCCTCTCCAGCCGCGAAGAATATGGATAGCCCGCCACCGTTCCTGCCTTCCGCCCGAACAGCCGGTGCAGGGTTGGTCCGGCCCGTCGCCCGCCATCGGGGCCGAGCGCATGGCAGATCGAGCATTTGCGCTGGAACTGCCGCTCGCCATTCGACATCTCTTCGGGCGGGGTCAGGAAGCTTTGGTCCGCATCCTCGATCCGCACCCCGTCGAGCTTGTCGACCGGCCAGCTGTACATCGCATTGTCGAGCCCGCCGGCATGGATATTCGCGCCGTCCGGCGAAAAGGCCAGCGCCCAGACCGGGCCCTTCAGCGTCGCGCGGAAATCGTCGGCGATCCGCCATTCGGC
>JAUIDM010000566.1 GCA_030428915.1 Alphaproteobacteria bacterium
ACCACATCCTTGTCGATGAGGCCCGAGCCGGGGATGGAAGGACCGCCGGTATGGATCGTCGACTGGATACCGTATTTGCGCGCCCATTTGACCATCTGGGCCGCGGTTTCACCGGCCTTGACGGAGCCGAGGCCGACCTCGCCCAGAAGTTTCACACCGGCATCGGCGAGGTCCTTGAAATCGCTCTCGACCATGCCCTCTTCGAGGACTGGCGCGCCGGAATGGACCTTGACGCCGGAGGGGCGGAAATTCTCGTACCAGCGCTGGCTGGCGATCGCCATGGCCTTCAACCCGACAATGTCTTTGGGCCGTCCCGGTGCGTGGACCTCGCCCGCCGAGATCATCGTGGTGACACCGCCATGGAGGCACGAGTCGATCCAGTTCAGTTGCTGCTGTCGCGGCGTGTAATCGCCGATGACCGGGTGGACATGGCTGTCGATGAGGCCGGGGCAGAGGGTTACGCCTTTCGCATCCACAACCGTTGTCGCCTGACCGGTGTCGAGGTCTTTCTCATAGCCGACTGCGGCGATCCGGTCGCCCTCGCAGACCACGCAATCGCCGTCGATCAGCGGTTCCTCGATCTTGCCCGACAGGATCTGGCCGATATTTCGGATGACGAGTTTCGTCTTGCCGGTGGCGGCGGGTGCGGGATCAGCCATGGGACCATCTCCTTGCCTTCAATAGGACGATGGTCCCACAAGAAACGTTTGCAGGCAAATGGTTTGGCGGGGATCAGGCCTCGGGGAAGAAGCAGGCGGCGGGATGCGGCGCACCTTCCAGAAGCGGTCGTTCCGCGCGGCACTTGTCCTGCGCTTTCCAGCAGCGCGGCGCGAAGGGGCAGCCGGGCGGGACGTTCAGCGGCGAGGGCAATTCGCCTTCCAGCTTGATCCGCGTCTTCTTCGCCTTCGGATCCGCCATTGGCGTCGCCGAAAGGAGAGCCTTGGTGTAGGGGTGGCGCGGACGGGCGAAGATTTCGGCCTTCGGTCCGACCTCGACCGGGCGACCGAGATACATAACGATGATGTCGTCGGCCATGTGCTTTACCACCGACAGGTCGTGGCTGATGAAGAGATAGGCAAGGTCAAGCCGTTCCTGAAGGTCGACCAGAAGGTTCAGAATCTGGCTTTGGATCGATAGGTCGAGGGCAGAGACGGGTTCGTCGAGCACCAGCACCTTCGGTTCCAGCATCAGCGCGCGGGCCACCGCGATGCGCTGTCGCTGGCCGCCCGAGAACATATGGGGGTAGCGGTCGAAATGCTCGGGGCGCAGGCCCACGAGTTTCAGCATGTCGCGCGCCTTGGCCTCGCGCTCGGCAGCAGACATCCCCGGGCGGTTGATCTTCAAGGGCTCTTGAAGGATCGAGCCAATGCGCTGGCGCGGGTTTAGCGACCCATAGGGGTCCTGAAAGACGATCTGCACGTCGGCGCGATGCTTGGACCAGGTGTCGGGCGTGACCGCCTCGCCGCCGATGGAGAAGGTGCCGGATGTCGGCTCTTCGATCATCGTGATCAGCCGCGCAAGGGTGGATTTGCCACAACCCGACTCGCCTACGACGGCGAG
>JAUIDM010000221.1 GCA_030428915.1 Alphaproteobacteria bacterium
CAAGCCGATGATCTATTATCCGCTCTCGGTGCTGATGCTGACCCATATCCGCGAGGTGGCGATCATCTCCACCCCCCGCGATCTGCCGCAGTTCAAAGCACTTCTGGGCGACGGATCGGACTGGGGTATGCGGTTCGACTACATCGTGCAGCCCTCGCCCGACGGGCTGGCACAGGCCTATCTTCTGGCCGAGGATTTCCTCGATGGCGCGCCTTCTGCAATGGTGCTGGGCGACAACGTGTTCTTTGGCGAAGGGCTGTCGGCCAAGCTCAAGGCCGCCGATGCGCGCGAATCTGGCGGCACGGTCTTCGGCTACCGCGTCTCTGATCCGCAGCGCTATGGCGTGGTGGAGTTCGACCGCGACGGCAAGGTCCTCTCCATCATCGAAAAGCCGGACCAGCCGAAAAGCCCCTATGCCGTCACCGGCATCTATTTCCTTGACGGCGACGCGCCCGCCCGCGCGAAGTCAATTCGCCCCTCGGCGCGGGGCGAGTTGGAAATCACCGATCTGCTCAACCTCTATCACGGCGCGGGTCGGCTGAATGTCGAAACGCTGGGGCGGGGGTATGCCTGGCTCGATACAGGAACGCATGAAAGCCTACTGGAAGCGGCGGAATTCATCCGCACCATCGAGGAACGCCAGAACCTGAAAGTGGGTTGCCCGGAAGAGATTGCTTTTCTTAATGGCTGGATCGACGCGGACAGGCTGATGGCCTTGGCCAAGCCCTATCTGAAAACCCAATACGGTCATTATCTTGCGCGGATCGCCGCGGACCCGGTGCTTGCCCAAAGGTAACCGCACAAGGCTGCCCGTCTCCGGGCCATCCGGCCGAAGGGCAAGCGGAGCATTGCGGACCGCAACACTTGAAGATCACTTGTTTTTCTTCCGAAAACGGCATTCGCGGGAAATCTCTCGCGTACCATATTGAACTTCCCCGTTCAGTTGTCAGATAATAGAAGCGACGGACAATGACTGTTTCGGGCCCTCCCCTTACCAGGGGGATAGGGGCGTTCCGGTCCGGACATTTGGGATTACGAACCATGACGCGGCGAATAAAAAGCCACAAAATTGTAGCTATCATCGTTCTGATCGCTGCGGCGGCATGGGTCGGGACCGGAAAATTTGCGTCTGTCGGCAGCGAGGAAGCGCATGCGGCAGAGCCCGCGCCTGACCGCGGGCTAGCGGTTGAGAACGCTGAAGCAGAAACCTCGACGCTGCGGACAGTTGCCGCCGTGACCCCCGATTTTGTCGAGCATGCCCGTGAGATCCGAATTTCCGGCGTTACCGGGGCGGACAAGCGTGCTGTACTGGCAGCACGGTCAAGCGGCATCATCTCAGACCTGCCGATCAAGCAGGGCGATACCGTTCAGGCAGATGCGACGGTCATGACCGTCGAGGGGGCCGATGTCGTTGCCGCCGTGATGACGGCCGAAGCCACGCTTGCGCAGCGCGAACAGGAACTTGAGGTTGCCGAAAAGCTCTTCAAGACTGGCAATACCGCCGAATTGCAACTGATCAAGGTCCGCGCCGAAAAGGCCGCGGCAGAGGCCGCGCTGAGCCAGGCTCAGGCCGCCGTCGACCGGCTCAGCCTTTTCGCCCCCTTTGCCGGTGTGGTCGACAAAGTGGAGGTGGAGCTTGGCGAATGGGTGCAATCCGGCACGCCGATCGCCACCATGCTGTCGCTCGATCCGATCGTCGTGCGCGCCGAGGTCAGCGAACTGGACGTGGGCTATGTCGCCGTCGATGACCGCGCCAGCGTCCGGCTGGTGAATGGCACCGTGCTTGAGGGTACCGTGCGCCATATCGCGCGCGAGGCGTCCGAGGAAACCCGCACCTACCCGGTCGAGGTCATCCTGCCCAATCCCGACGGCGCGGTCCCGGCGGGCATGACCGCCGAGGTCAGCCTCTTCACCCAACCGGAACGCGCCGTGATCGTGCCCCGCTCGGTCATCACCCTGTCATCCGAGGGGGAACTGGGCCTCAGGGTCGTCGGGCCCGACGATGTGGCGCAATTCGCCTCGGTCGAACTGATCGATGACACGCCAGAAGGGCTTGTTCTGACGGGCGTGCCTGAAGATGCGCGGATCATCGTCCTGGGTCAGGATCTTGTGCGCGACGGGGAAATGGTGACCGTCAAGGACGCTGCCACGATTCCGGCGGGGGAGTAACCGGATGGGACTTGTCGAAACCGCCATCCGCAATGCGCGGTTGACGATCTCCGTTCTGATCTTCCTGATGCTCGCCGGCGCGCAGGCCTATATCTCGATCCCGAAAGAGGCCGAGCCGGACATCCAGATTCCCATCATCTATGTCAGCCTCGGCTATCAGGGCATCTCGCCCGAGGACAGCGAGCGGCTTTTGCTGCGTCCGATGGAAACCTCGCTGAAGACCATCGCCGGGGTGAAGGAAATGACGGCGACCGCCTATCAGGGCGGCGGTAATGTCCTTCTGGAATTCCAGGCGGGTGCCAACCTGGAAAAGGCGCTCGACGATGTGCGCTCCAAGGTCTCCGAAGCGAAACGCGACCTGCCGACCGGAGCGGATGAACCCTCTGTCCACGAGGTCAATATCTCCGAATTTCCGGTTCTGGTGGTCTCGCTTGCCGGTGATGTGCCCGAACGCATTCTCGCCCGCGCCGGCCGCGAACTACGCGATCGGATCGAGGAAGTACCCGGCGTTCTCGACGCCGCCCTGCAGGGCGTGCGCGACGACCTCGTGGAGGTCATCATCGACCCCGCGAAGCTTTCGTCCTATGGGCTGCGCCCCGATACGCTGATCGCAGGTGTTGCCGCCAACAACCGGCTTATCGCCGCGGGGGCGCTGGAAGGCGCCGAGGGGCGATATGCGATCAAGGTGCCGTCGCTGATCGAAACGGTCGAGGATGTCGCGAACCTGCCCGTCATCACCAACGGTACCGCAACGGTACGCGCCCGCGATCTGGCCGCGATCCGCTCCACCCACAAGGATCCTGAGACCATCACGCGGCTGGATGGCAAGCCCGCCATCGCCATCGAAGTGTCGAAGCGTGTCGGTGCGAACCTTGTCGAGACCGTCGACGCGGTGAAGAAGGTGACCGAAGAGTTCCAGAAGACCCTGCCGGAAGGCACGGTGGTGTCCTTCAGCCAGGACAAATCGACGACGATCCGGCAGATGCTGGCCGATCTTCAGAACTCGGTCCTGACCGCCGTCATCCTGGTTTTCATCGTCATCCTCTATGCGCTCTCGGGCCGCGCTTCGCTGCTGATCGGGCTTGCCATCCCGGCCTCGTTCCTGATCGGCATTCTCGGGCTGCAACTCGCCGGGCTGACCGTCAACATCGTGGTTTTGTTCAGCCTCATCCTTGCCGTCGGCATGTTGGTTGATGATGCGATCATCGTCACGGAATACGCAGAACGCCGCATGGCCGAGGGCATGGACAAACGGCAGGCCTTCGCACTTGCCTCGCACAAGATGACCGGCCCAGTGATCGCCGCGACCGCAACCCGCGTCGCCGCCTTCTCGCCGCTGCTGTTCTGGCCAGGGATCGTCGGCGAGTTCATGAAATACATGCCGATCACGCTGATCGCGACGCTCTCGGCCTCACTCGTTTACGCGCTCTATTTCGCGCCGACTCTTGGCGCAATCATTGCCAAGCCGGTCAAAGAAAAGGACCGCAGCCGCAATAGCCTCTACATGCGTTTTGTTGCCCGGGCGATCCGGCATCCATGGATCGTCACGATGACGGCGGTGGCGGCACTTGTGGCCGTTCCTTACGCCTATGGCATCTACGGAAAGGGCGTGGAGTTCTTCCCGAGTGTGGAGCCGGATTACGGGCTGCTCTACGTCCACGCGCGCGGCAACCTGTCGATCGAGGAAAAGGACGCCCTGACCCGCCAGGCTGAGGAGCGCCTCCTTGGTTGGCCGGGTATCAAGACGGTCTATACCCGCGCCGGCGAGGCGGGGGGGCCGGGTGCGAATGTCGCCGAGGATGTGGTCGGCGTCCTTCAGTACGAATTCATCGACTGGCGCGAACGCAAGAACGCAAATGCGATCCTTGCTGATCTGCGCGTGGCTATGCAGGGCATTCCGGGGGTGGAGATCGAAGTTTCGGTGCCGGATGCAGGCCCGCCGACCGGCAAGGCGATCCAGATCCGTTTGTCGGCGAGCAACCCGGCTGGACTGAACGAGGCGGCCCGCCAGATCGCCGATGAACTTGCCAAGAACCCCGATATCATCGACATCAACAACGGACTGCCGCCCCCCGGCATCGACTGGGAGATCCGCGTCGACCGCGCCGCCGCCGCGCGCTACGGCATCTCGCCCGGCGCCGTGGGTGCAGTCGTACAACTCGTGACCGACGGGCTGAAGCTTTCGGATTTCCGCCCCGCCGGAACCGATGACGCAGTCGATATCGTCCTACGCCTGCCGCCCGATCAGCGCACGATCTCGTCGCTTGACCAGTTGCGGGTCGAGACGGCCGATGGACCGGTGCCCATCGCCAACTTCGTCACCCGCGAGGCCGTTCCGACCACCGGCACGCTGACCCGTATCGACAGCCGCCGCACCGTGACCGTGCAAGCCAATATCCGCGAAGGCGTGCAGGCCGATCCGATCCGGCAGGCGATAGCCGAAGAGCTCGCGGCCTCGGATCTCGAACAGAACGGCATCCGTTGGCAAATGGCCGGTGAGGATGAGGAACAGGCGGCCGCCAGTGCTTTCCTCGGCAAGGCGTTCCTCGCTGCGCTGGCGCTGATCTTCGTGGTACTGCTCGCGCAGTTCAACCGCTTCATTTCGGTCTGGCTGATCTTCTCCGCCGTCATCATGTCGACAATCGGCGTCTTCCTCGGCCTCATGATCATGGGCCAGCCCTTCGGTATCGTGATGACCGGAATCGGCATCATCGCACTGGCGGGTGTCGTGGTGAACAACAACATCGTTCTGATCGACACCTACGACAATCTTCGCCGCGAAGGCATGGAAAAGGTCGATGCGATCCTCGAGACCTGCCATGAACGCGCCCGCCCCGTCGTGCTGACGGCCGTCACGGCGATCCTCGGCGTCCTGCCCATCGCCTTCGGCTTCAACCTTGAGCTTCTGAGCCATGAAACAACCTATGGCGCGCCCTCCACGCAATGGTGGATTTCGCTTTCCTCCGCCATCGTCTTCGGCCTGGCCTTCGCGACGGTCCTGACACTTGTCGTGACACCGTCGCTGCTGATGCTGACCTCGCGTGGCATGGGCAAGGCCGCAGGCGATTCAGAGCCCAGGCGCCGCTGGTTCAAGCGCGGGAAATCCGCCCAACCCGCGGAATAGGCAACGCCGCTCAGAGCTGCAGGAAGATCATCAGAAGCACGACGCCGAGGATTTCCAGAACGGCGAATGTGGTCAGGAACCTCTCGATCAGCCGCGCCGCGGCCTTGATCGCGTCGATCGTCGCGCGAACGGCCCGAGAAGCTTTGTTGAAAACCCTCTCCACGCGATTTTCATCGTCCGACCGCATTTGATCGGCCAACAAAACCCGATTGTCATCGCTTTCCAGTTCCGGCAACAATCCGGTCCATTTTGCATCACTGGACACAAAAAACTCTTTATTATTAGTGCGTTACAGTCACAGCATTGCGCGTTTTCGGCCTGACGGCAAGTTTTCGGTGTCTGAGCAAGCTTATCGGCAACACAAGATGGTCAATTCGGGTCGCGACAAGGGATTAGACAACGACAGGTGTCAATTCTGCTGGGCTCGCATACGGAAGGTCGCATCTCGCTATGCCGGGCACGGTTTGCAGCGCGCCGGATCAGTCGAAATTCGCGAAGACTGAATTTGGTGGAGCAGAGGGGGATCGAACCCCTGACCTCGTCATTGCGAACGACGCGCTCTCCCAACTGAGCTACTGCCCCGCACCGGGTGCTCATGTGGCCGAGAGAGGGGGCAATGTCAAGCGGGTGGAGTCGCGATGCGGAACGAATCTTCTGTCTTGGCGACGCAGCGCACCGTCAGCCGTCGAACAGGCCTTTGTCGCACCAGATCTTCGTGAACGCGCCGGTGCAGGCCGCCTCGTTCCCGAACCCCCTGATCTGGAAACGGGAATAGAACGTCCGGTCCTCGACCCTCACTTCCATGCCGCTGCGGATCACATCGAAGCAATCCGAGGGCCGCAGCTTGCAGCCCACAAGCGCGATGGTGGCGATCGGGTCGTCGGATGCGCCGACATCCTTCCTGGCGATGTTCCGCTCGATCTCGGCGCGAAGGAGCGCGTCGAACGCATCTACGCCGGGCCGCGTGATCCACGCAGCCCCTGCCACGAGGCCGACGAGGACCAATAGCCAGAGAAACGGACGCACGATATCACCCTCAGCCAAGACGCGGCTTGCTTATGCCGCCGGGCCTTCGCTTCGTCGAGCCCCGAAATACGGGCGTCAGAGTGTGATGCGGAATCGTGCGAAACCGTCCGGTCCGTCCCCCGCCGGTTCGATGGTGACGGCTTTCACATCGCCAAGGTGATCCGCGGCTTTCGGACCGGTATCGAACAGCACACTCGTCCCCGGCAGTGCCTTGAAATGCCAGTTGGAATCCGCCGACGGATTGATGACGCCCTGTTCGACGATGTAGCGCACGATGATGTCGCGGTTGGTGTCGGGCCCCTCGAATATGATCGATTCCCCCTTGGCGCCCGGGAAATCGCCGCCGCCCGAGGCCCGGTAGTTATTCGTGGCGATTATGAACTCGGCTGCCGGATCTACCGGCTTGCCCTCATACATCAGGTTGACAATGCGGTTCGCATCAGGGTTCAGATCTTCGCCCTTCGGCCCGTATTTCGAGGGCTGCGAAAGGTCGATCTCGTAGGTCACGCCGTCGATGACGTCGAAGTTGTAGGACGGAAACTCGGGGTTCAGCAGCACCTGATCAGCCTCGCCCGGGGTGACCTGATTGAAGATACCTGCCGACCGCTCCAGCCAGTCCTTCAACTCTGCGCCCGTCACCTTAACCGCGCGGATTGTATTGGGGTAAAGGTAGAGGTCGGCGACGTTCTTGATCGCCACGTCGCCCGGCGCGACATCGGTGTAATAATCGGGCCCGCCCCTTCCGCCAGCCTTGAAGGGCGCGGCCGCCGAAAGGATCGGCAACCCCTCGTACTCGGTACCCTTCATCATCTCCTCAATGTACCATTTCTGGGCGATGGAAACGATTTGCACCGACGGGTCGTCGGCCACGAGCGCGAAGTAAGAATGAAGAGGCGCCGAGGTCTTGCCCACCGCCCGACGGATATAGCCGAGTGTCGCCTCATGCTCCTTCTGCACCGATGCCAGCACTGCCGGCACGCTTTCGACAAGGGCGGTCACCGACCGATCCTCGTTGCGCTTGGAAATCGGCCGTGCTTCGGTC
>JAUIDM010000567.1 GCA_030428915.1 Alphaproteobacteria bacterium
ACAAGCGGCGCATGGGCAGGATAACGCCCGAAGCGATGCTGAAGGCCGAGACCGAAGGGCTCGACATCCGCTTCCATGCGGGCGGCATCGACGCGTCCGAACTGCCGTCGAGCTACAAGAAGACGGGTTCGGTCATCGGCCAGATAAAATCCTATGGCCTGGCCGAGATCGAGGACTACATCGATCCCTATGGCTGTATCATGGCCGGCGATGTGCCGCCGTTCTGGGTAAGCCGAAACAAGAGGCGAAGATAGGCGCCCACAGGGCTGTCCCCGTTGCCCACTCGAAGGCCTGCCGTGCCCATCAGAGTATATGGCAGGGCAATTCTTGCCAGACGCGACACCAAGACATGTGACGCGGAAAGACGGCTTCGGTGAACCTGCATTGCAGCGCGCCCGAAGCCGTCGAAAGGCGACAATCGACCGATTTCACTCGATGGACAGGGCCGCGCAGAGGAGGTGGAGCTGTCTCTCCCGCGCCACCCCGGCATGATCCATTGCATAATGCGCGCTTCGAAAACCGGGCGCGTGGCAGTTCATGTGATCTCTGCCCGAACGGTGGCGTTGGACGCGGGCCACGACCGACGCCGCCCCCAGCAGCGGGTGAGCGTCAGAAAATACCTGACTGCCGAATGTCCGATACTGCAAAGTCGATCAGCGCCCGGACCTTCCGGGGCAGGGTGCGGCCTTCGAGATACACGGCGCTGACCGGTGCAGACGCTCCTGTATAGTCGGTCATCACCGGCACCAATCTTCCAGCCTCCATCGCGTCGATCAGCGCAAAGCGCGGAGCGTAGCAAATACCCAAGCCCGCTGCCGCCATTTCAACGGCGGCACGCGCCGAATTGACCTGAAACTGTCCTTGAACCTCAACCGCGGTGTCAGTGCCGTTCTTGCGGAACACCCAGCGGCGTGGTGCGCGACGGTTGGTGTCGAGGATGCAGGCATGACGTTTAAGGTCATCGGGCTGGATCGGGGCACCATGCGCCGCGATGTAATCCTGGCTCGCAACCAGGAGCGAGTGAACATCCCCAAGCTTGCGCGCTTTGAGTGACAGCGTGTCCGACAGTCCGATCCGAAAGGCCACGTCGATCCCCTCGCTTGCCAGATCGACGAATGCGTCATGCAGGCGAAGATCAAATGTCACACCCGGGTTTTGCGTCGCGAACCTGCTCAGCATGCCGCCGACGTGGATTTCGCCGAAGGTGACGGGGGCGGAAATCCGGATGATGCCGGACAAACCCCGCGAGCCTTCGGAAATCTCAGCCAGCAGATCCTCCAGGTCATCGAGGAGTGCGGGAGCGCGGGCCAAAAGATCTTCGCCCGCCGGGGTTAATCCGACCTTTCGGGTCGTTCGCTGAAACAGGCGGACGCCAAGGCGGCTTTCCAATTCCGCCACGTATTTCGACGTCAGCCGGTTGGATACTCCAAGCTGATCGGCGGCCGCAGTGAAGGAGCCGGTCTTGGCCGTGGCCACGAAGGCCCTGAGTTCATCGGTAATGTCCATGCCATCTCATTAAGAACAAAATAGGGATAGTCATTCAATAACATCTCCATT
>JAUIDM010000222.1 GCA_030428915.1 Alphaproteobacteria bacterium
GCAGCGTTTTCATGCGCCGGATTGCGGGTGGCGAAACTTGCGGCGACGGCAAAGCCGCTGATGTCGGGGCCAAGCGCGTCGAGCCCTGCCTGAAGTGCGGCGAGGTCCAGTGGCGCCACCTCGCCGCCGCCATGGTTATGACCGCCTGCCAGCCGGATCACGGGATCGCCCTTCAAGGCCTCGGTCAGCCCGGCACGCGCGAGTTCGCTTTCCTCGAATCCGATGAATACGAGCGCCACGCGCCCGCCCTGCCCTTCGACCAGAGCGTTGGTAGCAAGCGTCGTCGAAAGCGAGACCATGGCGATCTCGGCGGCCTGCACGCCCGCCTTTTCGATGGCCGCGTCGATGGCGCGTCCGACACCGAGCGACAGGTCCGGCCGCGTGGTCAGCGACTTGGCCGAGGCGACGACGCGGTCCTCGCCCTCGTTCAGGATCACCGCATCGGTATAGGTGCCGCCGGTATCGACGCCGAGAAGATAGGTCATTCGTTTCCCTTTACCTCGGGTCTTTAAGGATGCGGTCTGCCCCGATCCAGCCCGTCAGAATCGACGGCGCATTGGTATTGCCGCCAATGAGCGTTGGAAAGACCGAAGCGTCGCAGACGCGCAAGCCTTCGACGCCCCGCACCTTCAGGTCAGGGTCGACTGCGGACGTCGCCGGGTCGGTGCCCATCCGCACGGTGCAGGACGGGTGGAACACCGTCCCGGAACGGGCGCGGAAATCGGCGATGAGGTCCTCATCGGTCACGATCTCCGGCCCCGGCCGCAACTCTTCGGCGATGAGCGACCGCATCGGCTCCTGCGCTGCGATATTTCGCAGGAATTTCACCGCAAGCAGCATCTCTTCGACATCGTGGTTGGTCGAGAACGCATTCGCCACGATCTTTGGCGGGGCGAAGGGATCGTCGGAGTTCAGCGTGATTTCTCCACGGCTGGTCGGGCGGCAGTTTGAAAGCCCGATCGAGAGGCCCGAAAACGGGTCGGGGGTCAGCAGTGGCCGTTCGCCGACCCTCGGGATCAGGGTGGAGAAGGCCTGGAAGTAGAGCTGCATATTCGGTCTTGGCAGGTCCGGCGACGTGCGGAAGAACCCGCCTGCATGGTTGATCGACTTCGCCAGCGGCCCCTTGCCGCCCATGAAATACTGCATGCCGACCAGCATCTTGCCCCACCACGGGCGCAGGATGTCGTTATAGGTCGGCACCTTCATCCGCCAGGTGTAGTTGATGCCCTGATGGTCATTGAGGTTCTGCCCGATCTGGGGATTGTCGGCGATCACGCCGATCCCGTGGCTTTGCAGATGTGCGGCAGGGCCAACGCCCGACAGCATCAGAAGCTGCGGTGAGTTGATCGCGCCGCCCGACAGGATGACCTCGCGCCTCGCGCGAACCTGATGAACAGTGCCGCCCCGGCGATATTCGACGCCCACGGCACGGTTTCCTTCAAAGAGAACGCGCGTCACATGGGCACGGGTCAGGACGGTGACATTCGCCCGCTTCATCGCGGGCCTTAGGAAGGCGCGGGCGGCGGAATTGCGCCGCGCCTTATGGATCGTCATCTGGTAGATGCCGACACCTTCCTGTTCCGCCCCGTTGAAATCTTCGTTCCGGGCAAGGCCAGTGGCCTCTGCGGAGCGGATATAAGTTTCGACCAGCGGATGCAGGTCCTTGCGATTGGCCGAGATGTAGAGGGGGCCGCCCGTGCCGCGAACGTCGCTGCTTCCCGCCTCGTTATCCTCGATGGCACGGTAGGCTTCCCGCGCGGCGTCCCAGCCCCAGGCGGGTCCCGCCTTCTCCGCCCAATCGTCGTAATCGCTCCGGTGCCCCCGGATCCACACCATCGCGTTGATGGAACTGGAGCCGCCGAGGATCTTGCCACGCGGCCAGAAATCCTGATTGCCCGCAAGACCGGGATCGGGTTCGGTCTTGTACATCCAATTCACGGCCGGATCGAAGAAAAGCTTGCCGTAGCCTAGGGGCAGGTGGACATAAAATCGGCGATCGGAGCCGCCCGCCTCCAGCACCAGCACCCGGTGGCGACCACTGGCCGAGAGGCGTTCGGCCAGGACCGAGCCGGCCGAACCCGCGCCGACGATAATGTAGTCAAACCCGTCCAACACCCGTCCCCTCTTGCATCGGCCCCGTGATCGCCCCTCGCCTCTCCGGTTTCAGTCCGATCAGCGACCGGCCTTGTCGGATAGCGACCATTTATCTGCAGGAGCCCGTCATTGAGCTTTGCGTCTTCCCTGCTACGGTCGCGGCATGCGTCACGACTTGTCGCCACCCTCGGACCTTCGCTGCGATGAGCTGAGCTTTGTTGCAGGCGATGGCGTGACGCACCTTGGCATCACGCTCTTCCGTCCCGAAGGAAGGGCGCGGGCGACGGTGATCTATGCCCATGGTGGCGGGTTCAGCCATGGCAGCCGCCGCGACAAAACCGCGTTGCATCTGGCCCGGCGGCTGGTGCCAGAGGGCGTGGCCGTCGCCTCGATCGACTACCGCAAGCGGACCGTCATCGACGATTTCCCGACCGACCGCGCGCAGATGATCGGCGATGCGCAGGCGCGCAGCGCGCGGGTCGGTCTCCGCATCAATCCGGACTATTGCGGGTCGGCCTTCTACGCCGCCGTCGAGGATTACGCGGCGGCTTTGGCCCATCTCCGGAATCATGCGGATGCACTGGGTCTCGGTGGCCGGATGGTGGCGCTTGGCGCGTCGGCAGGCGGGATCGCCGCCGCCTCGCTTGCTTATCCGCCGCGCGGCCCGTGGCATACCCTGCCCCGCCCGGACGCGGCGATGGGTGTCTGCGCGGCCATGGTTCAGCCCTGGCGGCTTGCCGCCGACGGGCCGCCCCTGGTCATGATGCACGGGTATCATGACGGGGTGATCCCGCCTCAAAATCTGCGACTTCTGGCCCGCAAGGCCGACGGAAAACGCGCCCCTGTGACAGTGCATATCACCGATGTGCGCGGCCATCGTCATCAGGTCGAGGCGTTCCTGAACGGGACCGACGCCGTGGGCCGACCCTATCTCGATCTTCTGCGCGCGCTCCTGTAGCACGGCCTTACTCCAGCCGGGCGGGAAAGCCCGGCGCGCGCAGGTCGGTGTCCAGCAGGTCTTCCAGAAGTTTCGCGATCATCGGCGATTGCGCCTCGCCGCCATAGGCGGCCTTCGCGGCGATATAGGTCTGGTTGGTCATGCTGGCGAGGTCCAGCGGAACGCCGAATTCCTTGCCGAAGCCCAGCGCGAAGCCCAGATCCTTCAGCGCAAGATCGATGTTGAAGGCGATATCGTAGGAGCCGTTGAGGATCAGCGCGCCTTCCGTCTCATGCACGAAGGAATTGCCCGAAGACGCCGCGATCGCATGCCACGCCTGGCCCAGATCGAGCCCGCCGCGCTTGGCCAGCATCAGCGCCTCGCCGCAGGCTTTGAGGTGGATGAAGGCCAGCATGTTGGTGATGACCTTGATGATTGCGGACGAGCCTAGGGGGCCCATGTGGAAGACCCGGTTGCCCATCGCCTCGAACGCCTTCCAGTGCAGGTCTACCGTCTCCTTTTCGCCGCCGGGCAGCATGGTGATCTCGCCGCGATAGGCAAGGTGGACGCCGCCCGTCACGGGCAGTTCCAGCATGCGGATGCCATGCGCATCGGCCACTTTCGCAAAGGCCAGCACGTCATCCCGGCCAAGCGTCGACATCTCGATCCAGGTTGCGCCCTTCTTCATCTTCGGCAGGATCTGCGCCAGCACCTTTTCCGTGACCGCCGGTGAGGGCAGGCAGGTGATGACGTGATCGACCGAGGCCGCGACCTCTTCGGCGCTGTCCGCCCAGACCGCGCCCGCCGCGATCAAGGGTTCCGCCAGGTCCTTTTTCAGGTCGGTGACCGTGACCTCGAAGCCCGCCTTCAGCAGGCAGCCCGCGCAGGCCGCCCCGAGATTGCCAAGGCCGATATAGCCGTAATGCATGGATGTTCCTCCGTTCACGCCAGGGCCGGCATAGGCCTAGCGGAAGTAAATGTTGTATTTCGCCCGGATCTTCCGGTCGAGTTCCGGGTCGACCAGACAGCCCGCCTTTGACAAGATCTCGTTCTTCCGCGCGATGGCGGCGTCCAGCAGAAGGGGTTTGCCGGCCTCGTTCCATTCCTTCGGGCTCATGCGGTTGGCGACGGTCGGATAGATGTATTCCGTCTGCATCAGCTTCAGCGTCTGGTCGGAGCCTAGGTAATGGCCGGGGCCCCCGACACAGACCTGCTTCATCGCCTCGATGGAGGTCGAATCCTCGGTCACGTCGATCCCGCGCACGAGCCGCATCGCCTGTCCCAGAAGGTCGTCGCCAAGGATCAGGCTCTCCATGCAGAAGCCCAGAAGCGAGGCATGCATGCCCACCGCCTCGTAGCACATGTTGAGCCCGGCAAGACCGGCCAGCGAATTGGTGATGCCCTGTTCCCAGCCCGCCTGCATATCCGGCAGCTTCGAATCCGATATGCCCGAGGCGGCACCACCCGGCAGGTTGTAGAAGCGGTGCATCTGCGCGCATCCGGCGGTCAGGAGCGCCTGTTCGGCCGAACCGCCCGACATGGCACCGGTGCGCAGGTCGGACACGAAAGGCCAGGTGCCGAAGATCGCGGGCGCGCCCTTCTTCACCGCGTTGACATAGACGACGCCCGCCAGGCATTCGGCCACCGCCTGAACGATGGTCAGCGCGATCGGCGCCGGGGCCGTCGCGCCGGCCTGACCGGCGGACAACAAGAGCACCGGCATGCCGCGACGGATGCAATCCTCCATCACCACGCAGCTTTCCTCGGCGAACTTCATCGGCGGCACGACGAAGCAATTGGAGTTCGAGACGAAGGGCCGCTCCAGCCATTTTTCCTCGCCGCCGGCGACCATGTGGAGCAATTCGAAGCATGCGGCGACGTGCGAGGGGTCGCTGAAAGAGGTGCCGACATGTTTCCGCGTCCCGGCAAGCGAGCCGTAAAGCGTGTTGAGGTCCATCTCCTGATTGTCGGTCACGTCGCGGCAGACCATTGTCCGCTGGTAGAAATGGATGTTGTCGAGATTGTCGACGAGCCGCGCCGCGTCATATAGGTCCTGCGCGGTCGACTCGCGGTAATCCAGCGTCACCGGATCGACGATATGCACTGCCGCACCCGCCGTGCCGTAATGTACCTTCGTGCCCGACAGATGCAGGTCGTGTTTCGGATCGCGTGCATGAAGCGTGATGTCGCGCGCGGCGACCGCCAGCATGTCCTCCACGAGCGCGCGCGGGAAACGGATACGGCCATCGTCGCCTAGGATCGCGCCCACGCCGGTCATCGCCTCGATGCCCGAGGCGGGTGCCTGCGAAAGACCTATCACTTCCAGCGCCTCCAGTGCCGACTGATGGATCTTCTCCACACCCGCTTCGGTCAGCGGCTTGTACTGACCGCCCGACATGCCCGCGCGCACGGGCCGGATCGCATCCGAAAGGGGCGCGGCCCGCGCCGCCCGCCGCGCCTCGCGCCCGCCCGCCCGTGCCGCGCGCCGCGGCTCACAATTCATGGCCTCTTCCGACATTGCCGCTCTCCCTAAAAGCCATCGGCTTCTTCATTGTTGAAATACCCTCCGGGGGTCCGGGGGTGGAAAACCCCCGGTTGCCGGTCACATCCGCACGCGTTCGGATTTGGGATCGTACATCGGCGCCAGCGACGCCTCGGCCTTCACCCGGCGGCCCGCCACCTCGACCTCGTAGCTCGATCCCAGCACGTCGGCGGCACTCTCATCCTTGCAGGGCACATAACCCATGCCGATCGCTGCCCCCAGATGATGGCCATAGGCGCCTGAGGACAGATAGCTGACGATCTTGCCATCCCGGATCAGCGGCTCATTGTGATAGACCATCACGCCGGGTTCCGAGAGCTTGAACTGCAAGATCCGTTTCTCCAACCCTGCCTCCTTCTTGCGCAGAACCGCGTCGCGGCCGATGAAATCGGGCTTGGCGGTCTTCACGGCAAAGCCAAGCCCCGCCTCCAGCACGTGATCCTCGCAGGTGATGTCATGGCCGAAATGGCGGAAGGCCTTCTCGATCCGGCACGAATCCATCATATGCATGCCGCAGAGCTTCAGCCCCATGCCCTGACCGGCGTCCCAGAGCGTCTCGAACGCATGGCCGCACATGTCTGAGGAGACATAGATCTCCCAGCCAAGTTCACCGACATAAGAGACACGGTGAACCCGTGCGAGACCCATGCCCAGCTCGATCTCCTGCGCGGTGCCGAAGGGGTTCGCTTGGTTCGAGAAATCGTTGGGGCTGACCGCCTGCATCAGCTTGCGCGCGTTCGGCCCCATCACGGCCAGAACACCCTCAGCGGCGGTCACATCGGTCAGGACGACGTTGAACTCGCCGATATGGCGGCGCATCCAGGCCTGATCCTTGGGCCGGGTCACGGCGGGGGTCACGACCAGATAGGCGGTTTCCGACAGCCGGGTCACGGTCACGTCGGCCTCGATCCCGCCGGCCTTGTTCAGGAACTGGGTATAGACGATCTTGCCCGGCGCCACCGACATGTCGGCGCCAGAGATATGGTTGAGGTAAGCCTCGGCATCCCGGCCCTCGACCCGGATCTTGCCGAAGGAGGAAATGTCGTACATGCCGACATTGGTGCGGACCGCCTTATGCTCGGCCGCCTGATTGGAAAACCAGTTCTGCGGCCCCCAGCTATACTGGTACTCCCGCGCCTGGCCTTCCTCCGCGAACCAGTTCGCGCGTTCCCAGCCGCCGATCTCACCAAAGACCGCGCCATTCGCCTCAAGATGGGCGTGGAAGGGCGTCCGGCGTACGCCGCGCGCGGTCGCCTTCTGACGGTAGGGGTAGTGGTCGGCGTAAAGCAGGCCCAGCGTCTCTTTCGAGCGTTCGAAGAGGTAGTGCCTGTTGCCCTGGAAGGGCTGGTTGCGGCTGACATCGACGTCGCCGAGGTCGAAGGGTTTCTCGCCGGTCTCCATCCATTCGGCCAAGGCCATGCCCGCGCCTCCGGCGGACTGGATACCGATGGAGTTGAAGCCGGCGGCCACCCAGAAATTGTCCACTTCCAGCGACAGGCCGAGATTGTAGGCGTCATCCGGCGTGAAGCTTTCCGGGCCGTTGAAGAAGGTATGTATGCCCGCCTCGGCCAGCATCGGCAGACGCTCGACCGCGCGTTCGAGGATCGGCTCGAAATGGTCGAAATCCTCGGGCAACTGGTCAAAGCAGAAGTCCTCGGAAATCCCGTTCATGCCCCAGGGC
>JAUIDM010000223.1 GCA_030428915.1 Alphaproteobacteria bacterium
CTGCTGGAGGCCGAGGATCACCTTGCCTATCACACCTCCGGTCGATCCGCCGCGCTCTACGAGCCGAATTACGGTCTTGCGCCGGTCGTTGCGTTGTCGAAGGCCAGCGGGGACCATTTGCGCGATGCCGGGGTTCTGAGTGCGCGCGGCATGCTGATGGTGGCGTCGCGGGATGAGACGGCGGTGTTTGAGGCCGATTGCGCCGAACTCGGGCTGGAGGAGATCACTGCCGATGCGGCGCGGGAGATCGTGCCGATCCTCGATCCGGAACGGCTGGACCGTGCGGCTTATGGTGCACATGCCGAGGATATAGACACCGATCTACTGATCCAGAGCTTTGCCCGCGAGGCGAAGGGGAAAGCGGCGAGGATTGTCACCGGCGCGCGGGTCACGGCGATTGCCCGGACAGGCGGTCGCTGGCGGGCGGATACCAAAAAGGACAGCTTCGAGGGGCGTATACTGGTCAACGCCAGCGGCGCCTGGGCCGATGAGGTCGCAGGTTTGGCAGGGCTTCGTCCCCTTGGTTTCACGCCCTTGCGCCGCTCCATGGCCCGTATCCCCGCCCCCGGCGGGCACGATCCGGCGCGCTGGCCCCTGATCTTCGGGGCAGGCGAAAGCTGGTACGCGAAACCTGACGCCGGGGCGCTGATCGTATCTCCTGCCGAGGAGGATCCCACTCATCCCCATGATGCCTGGGCAGAGGACATGGTTCTGGCCGAGGGACTTGCGCGGTATGAGGCGATGGTGACCGAACCCGTGACGCGGCTCCTCGCGTCATGGGCGGGACTTCGGACCTTCGCGCCCGATCGGGTGCTGGTCATCGGGCCCGATCCTGTGGAGCCCTCGTTCTTCTGGTTGGCCGGGCAGGGCGGCTACGGGTTTCAGACCGCGCCGGCGGCAAGCGCCCTGGCCGCTGAGCTGATCGCCGGGCGTGCGCCGGAATTGGATCGCGCTATGGTAGAAGCTCTTTCGCCAAACCGCTTTTCGTGACATCCTGTCCGAAACAGGCAAGACCCCGGGCAGGAGGGCGGAATGGGACAGATCGGGCGGATTCTGGCATTGGCATTGGTATGCGGGCTTGCAGCCTGCGGAGGAGGCCGGGTTGACGGGATCCCGGCTCGGTTCAGCGATATAGACCCCTATGACTGGCGCGGCATCACGCCCGCGCATCACCCTGTACATGGCATAGACGTGTCGCGCTATCAGGGCGATATCAACTGGCACAAGGTGGCCCGGTCCGACGTGGCCTTCGCCTTTATCAAGGCGACCGAGGGTGGCGATCACGCCGACCCGGCCTTCATGCAGAACTGGCAGGGCGCGGCGCGTGCTGGCGTTCCGCGCGGGGCCTATCATTTCTACTACCTCTGCCGTCCGGCCGTCGAACAGGCCGCCTGGTTCATCGCCAACGTGCCCTACAGTCCTGGCGCCCTGCCGCCGGTTCTCGATGTCGAGTGGAACCACCAGTCGCGCACCTGCCGCACCCGCCCCGATCCGGCGGTGCTGCGGGCCGAGATCCTGACCTTCCAGCGCATCGTCGGCGCCCGCTATGGCCAGCGCCCGGTGATCTATACGGCGGTGGACTTCTGGCAGGACAATGAGCTGTGGAAACTGAGGGGCGAGGAGTTTTGGCTGCGCTCCGTCGCGGGCCATCCGCGCGACAAGTTCCCGGGCCAAAGCTGGGCCTTCTGGCAATATACAGGGACCGGTGTGGTTCAGGGGATCGCAGGCAATACCGACCTCAACGCCTTCGCCGGGACTGAAGCCGACTGGGCGTCCTGGCTCAGGCGGCGGCGGCTCTGATCTTCAAAACATTCCAGAACGCGAATGATTTGACCGAGGTCAAGGCCGCGCATCGCTGACGCATGCGATCAGTCCCGCTAGGACAAGCGGAGACTGAAATGAGCTACAAGGGACAGATCGACCAGACCCGCGCAGAGTTGCGTGCGCTCTACAAGACGATTCCTGAGGCGACCGCGGGGTTTTCGACGCTGTCGAACGCTGTCAAGGACAACGGGCCGCTCAGCATCAAGGAAAAGGAATATGTGGCGCTCGGCATGGCCGTTGCGCTGCGTTGCGAGCCCTGCATCAACTTCCATGTCGAGGCGCTGATGAAGGCGGGCGCGACCCGCGAGGAGCTGGGCGACGTGCTGGCCATGGCGATCCAGATGGGGGGCGGGCCGACGCTGATGTATTCCGCCGCCGCCCTTGCCTGCTGGGATGAACTGGCGACGACAAAAGAATAGGGCCGGTCTCCCGGCCCCTTCCACATGGTCAAAATATCCCGGGGGTCCGGGGGCAGCGCCCCCGGCCTGGCCTCCGGGCTTCAGCCGTTGACGCGGATGCGTTCGTTCGACGGGTCGAACGGGCTGTCTTCGACGACAACCGCATCCCATTCCTGGCGCAGCATGCGAACCTTAAGCTTGGTGCCGACCTCGGCGAGGTCCGGGCTGACATAGCCCATACCGATCTGCTTGTTGAACGCCACCGAGTAGCCCCCCGAGGTCAGACGGCCGACCTTCTTGCCGTCCACAAGCAGCGCTTCCTTACCCCACGGATCGGTGTCTTCGGGCCCGTCGATCAGCACCGTCACGCATTTGAAGCGCACGCCGGTGTCGATCATCGCCTGCTTGCCCTGGAAGTCCTTCGACAGGTCGATGAACCGGTCGAGTCCGGCCTCCATCGGCGTGGCATCCCGGCCCAGTTCGGTGCCGAAGGCGCGGTAGGACTTTTCCTGGCGGAGCCAGTTCTGGGCGCGGGCGCCCACGAGCTTCATGCCATGCTTCTCGCCGGCCTTCAGCAGCAGGTCCCAGAGGTAACGCTGCATCTCGATCGGGTGATGCAGTTCCCAGCCGAGTTCACCCGTATAGGCCACGCGGATCGCGTTGACCGGGCACATGCCGAGCTCGATCTTGCGGGCCGAGAGCCAGGGGAAGCGCTTGTTCGACAGCGCCGTTTCCGGCTCGGCGTCCTTGATGATCTCTTTCAGGATGTCGCGCGACTTCGGACCGGCGATGGCGAAGACGCCCCACTGGGTCGTCACGTCATGCATGTCCACATGCGCGCCGCCATTCGCGATGAAGTCTTCGATCGACTTCTTCAGGTAGTCCGCGTCATAGGCGGTCCAGGCACCGGCAGAGACGAGGTAGTAGTCGTTCTCGCCGTTGCGCACGATGGTGTATTCGGTCCGCGTCGTGCCCGTGGGGGTCAGCGCATAGGTCAGGTTGATGCGGCCGATCTTCGGCAGCGCGTTGCAGGTGAACCAGTCGAGGAACGCCGTGGCACCCGGGCCGCGCACGATGTGCTTGGTGAAGGCGGTCGCGTCGATCAGACCGGCGGTCTCGCGGATCGCCTTGGCCTCGTCCACGGCATATTGCCACCAGCCGCCGCGGCGGAACGACCGCGCATCATGGTCGAACGACGCGGGCGCATTCTTCGGGCCGTAATAGTTCGGACGCTCCCAGCCGTTCACCTGGCCGAACTGCGCGCCGAGTTCCTTCTGGCGGTCATAGACCGGCGCGGTGCGCAGCGGGCGGCAGGCTTCGCGTTCTTCATCCGGGTGGTGCAGGATGAAGACGTGCTCATAGCATTCCTCGTTCTTGCGCGCCGCATATTCGGTCGTCATCCACGAGCCGTAGCGCTTCGGATCGAGCGAGGCCATGTCGATCTCGGCTTCGCCCTCGGTCATCATCTGGGCGAGGTAGTAGCCGGTGCCGCCCGCAGCGGTGATGCCGAACGAGAAGCCTTCGGCCAGCCACATGTTGCGCAGGCCCGGGGCCGGGCCGACCAGCGGGTTGCCGTCCGGCGTGTAGCAGATCGGGCCGTTGAAGTCGTCCTTGAGGCCGACGGTTTCCGACGACGGTATCCGATGGATCATCGACATGTATTCTTCCTCGATCCGCTCAAGATCGAGCGGGAAGAGGTCGGCGCGGAACGATTCCGGCACATCGTAGAGGAAGCGGGCCGGGGCGTTGCGCTCATAGGGGCCAAGGATCCAGCCGCCGCGCTCTTCGCGGACATACCACTTGGCGTCAGCGTCGCGCAGAACCGGGTGTTCCGGGTTGTTCTTGCGGTATTCCTGCAGCATCGGGTCCGGCTCGGTCACAATGTACTGGTGCTCGACCGGAATTGCCGGGATCTTGATGCCAAGAAGCCGCGCGGTGCGCTGGGCGTGGTTGCCGGTGGCGGTCACGACGTGTTCGGCGGTGATGACAACCTGTTCCTCGCTGGGTACCAGGTTTCCGCCCTTCTCCACCATCTTGGTGCAGGTGACCTTCCACTCGGAGCCGGTCCACTGATAGCCGTCAACCTGCCACTTGCGCTCGATCGTCACGCCAAGCTGACGCGCGCCCTTGGCCATCGCCTGGGTGACGTCTGCGGGGTTGATATAACCGTCCTGCGGGTGGAAGAGCGCGCCCTTGAGGTCCTCGGTGCGCACCAGCGGCCAGCGCTCCTTGATCTGGGCGGGCGTCAGGAACTCGTGGTAGACGTCGCAAGTCTCGGCGACCGACGAGTAGAGCATGTATTCGTCCATGCGCTCCTGGGTCTGCGCCATGCGCAGGTTGCCGACGACGTAGAACCCGGCATTGAGCCCGGTTTCCGCCTCGAGCGTCTTGTAGAAGTCGACCGAGTATTTATGGATATGGGTCGTTGCGTAGCTCATGTTGAACAAGGGCAGAAGACCGGCGGCGTGCCAGGTCGAGCCCGAGGTCAGCTCGTCGCGCTCCAGCAACATCGTATCCCAGCCCGCCTTGGCCAGGTGATAGGCGATCCCGGTTCCGACGGCACCGCCGCCGACGACAAGGGCTTTGACATGGGTTTTCATCGGGCCGACTCCTCGGGTCAAATTTGTGGCCCCTATCTGCCAGAGCCGCATAAACAAGGAAATGTCAGCCCGACCTAAAGCGGAGGAAAAACGACATACGGACAAGTCGCAGATAAACTTGACCGGAAATCGGGGACAATACCACTCGACCCCGGGCGGCAAGCTGCCTACGTTCGAAGCGGCCAACAAGGGGGCAAGAATGGCGCAGACAGTGGTGATCGAGGCTCATGGCGGGCCGGAGGTGATGAAACTCGTGGACCGCCCCGTGGGCGAACCCGGCCCGGGCGAGATACGGATCGTCCAAAAGGCCTGCGGGCTGAATTTCATCGACATCTATCAGCGCGAGGGGCTCTACAAGCTGTCCCTGCCGTCACCTTTGGGGATGGAGGCTTCCGGAGTGGTCGAGGCGGTAGGTGAGGGCGTGATCCACCTGAAACCCGGCGACCGCGCCGCCTATGCCGCCAACCCGCCCGGCGCCTATGCCGAGGCGCGCGTGATGCCCGCGGCCCAGGTCTGCCCGCTGCCCGACGCGATTTCCTTCGAGCAAGGCGCGGCAATGATGCTGAAGGGTCTGACGGTCGACTATCTCTTCAACCGCACGACGACGATTGCAAAGGGCGACTGGGTGCTCTTCCACGCGGGTGCGGGCGGCGTCGGGCTGATCGCCTGCCAATGGGCGCGGTCGGAAGGGATCAATCTGATTGCCACTGCCGGGTCGGACGAGAAGTGCGAAATGGCGCGCGACCATGGCGCGACCCATGCGATCAACTACCGGAGCGAGGATTTCGCCAAGCGGGTGCGCGAGATCACGGACGGGCGCGGCGTCGATGTTGTGATGGATTCGGTCGGCAAGGATACGTTCGAAGGCTCGCTGAATTCACTCAGGCCGCTCGGCATGATGATTTCCTTCGGCAATACCTCCGGCCCCGTGCCACCGGTGGACCTTCTGACGCTCGCCTCGCGCGGGTCGCTGAAGATCACCCGACCGACGCTCTTCACCCATATCGCCGACCACGCGACCTGTCAGGAAATGGCCGGACGGCTCTTCACCAAGGTCGCATCCGGCGCCGTGAAGATCGAGATAGGCCAGCGCTTCGGCCTCGGCGATGTCGCAGAGGCACATCGCGCGCTTGAGGCGCGCCGGACGACCGGCTCGACGGTCCTGACGCTCTGACGGCTCAGTTGCCGCCGATCACGCAGCGCTTCACGGCGCCCTGTTTCTTGCAGTTCGATCCCTTGGTCAGGCGATTGACCTTGATCTCCGGCTGCGCCGCGTCCTCTGCGGCGACCTCCTGCGATCCGCCGCCGAACATCCCGGCGAGACGTCCGAAGAGACCGGCCGGGGATTCGGCCGCCGCGGCATCATCCGCCGTCGGAACCTGCATCTCCGCCTCGACCTCCGCGTCGGGCAGGATGCCGATGGCGGCGCCAAGCGCGGTCAATCCCGTCGTGTCCTCGCTGATCTCCCGCGCGAGGGTCTGGAGTTGCGCCTCGGCTGCCCGCCCCGCCTCCCGGGTGGCCGCATCCTGAGCGCGGATCGCGGCCTCTGCGAGGGCGCGCGAGACGTCGGGATCGATCGCCTTCACATCGTTGCCCACGCCGTCGACCGGATGGTCGAGCATTGCGTTCAGCCGGTCGTAGTTGATGGCCGACAACAAGGTCATGACGGATTCGTCGCTCGCCCGGGCGCGGACGGTGACCGTCAGTTCCTTGCCGATCCTGCCAGTGATCACGCGAAATGCGCGCCCATCGGATTCGACGCCGAAAAGCCCGTGGTTCTCGCGAAAGGCGACGCCGCCGACCATCGCGTAACCCTCGCTCCCGCTCATCGCGTTGAGATTGGCCTCGACCATTTGCAGGCCAACGCCGGTGATACCGCCGGCCTGCTTCGCGCTCCGCCGCTCCAGACGGAGGGCAATCAGTTCCTCGCCCCGCTCGTAGACATAGACCTCTTCCGCGTCGGCCATCGCTGTGGCGGCCTTGTCCATCTTCATCAGTGCCTTGAGCACCGGGTCGTTCTTCATGTCATCCGGGACAAACGAATCCTTCTCGATGTCATAGCGATTGTCGAGCAGCGCGGCGTCCTTTGTGCCCCAGTCGCGCCGCGTCCAGCCGTCCGGCGCGTCCGGCAGATGTTCCCGGATCGTGACCGAGCGCAATTCGCGGCGCGCCTGATCGGCGGCCTGCGCCGCCTTCATGTCGCCGAACCGGGCGGGAATCGTCCGGATGTAGTCGCCCGGAGAAAGCGTGCCCGGGGCGAGCCCGGCCCGCCGGGCCTGGTTGACATAGTCGACGGCGCCTGTTGCGACGATAGCGACGGCGACGAATGCGCCAAGGTATGCCCTGGACATATGGCTTCCCCGTAATCTGGTTGCGGGGAAGACATGGCAGCCGAAGGGGACGGAAATGTGACCCGGAGCCGGTGAAA
>JAUIDM010000224.1 GCA_030428915.1 Alphaproteobacteria bacterium
CCTTCTTGACAGCGGCAAGGGCCGCAACGCCAAGGCCGACCACAGCGGCGGTCAGCACAACCCAGTCAACCGTGACCGCGCCGTCTTCTTCGTTGTTGAACTTCTTTGCAAGCTTGAACAGTTTCATGTCTCTCTCCGTTTCATTCGCCCGTTGCACCATCCGCGCCGGTCGATTGCGAGGTCTGTTCGAACTCACCACTGCGCCGCGGCATGGGCATATCTGGCTGTCCAAACGTGGCAGGAGTTTGGCGTTGGTCGTACATTTTATGGCTGCGTTAACTTTTTAACGATTTTCTGCTAGTTACTTGTTTTTAAACATTAATAAATCAAGTGACAGAATGCCCCAGTATGCGTTTCGTGTTGCCGAAACGCCGAATCGGGATCGAAAGCGGCATTTCGAAACGCGGAAAAGCTGGCTCTTGAGCCTCCTTTCTGAGACAACACTGACAAAAATATAATGAGCAGGCAGACAGGCATGATGATCCGAAACGGTATCCGCAAACTGGCGCGATGCGGCATCGCGACCGTGCTGTTGACAGGTTGGGCGGCGGCCGAGACGCCACCGGCCGAGACGACGCCTACGGGGTATCCAGAGTTTACGTTCAAGCGGATCGGCGCGCCGAAATCGACGACGGCAAAACGGATCACGGTTCAGATTGATCCCGAAGAGCAGGCGCGCCGACTTGCCGCTGGTCCCCTTCCGCCCGCAAAGAACCCGATTCCACGTGGCGGTGCCGCGCCGGGGCTCCAGCCTTCGCAGCCCGCGGGCCCAAGTCAGTACGACTGGTACTGGGATGCCGTTTCGCCTTCGCTGGGTGACGGCGCCGGGCGCTTTCCCGATGCGATTGCCGCGCTCGGCAAGGGGCCGGATGGCAAGGCCGTCGCTGCGCCACGCATGCAACATCTCCAGGATATCGCCGCGGTGCATGGCGGCGAGATTCTCAAGGCCACCATCGGGACCGAGGTATCTCCTGCGCTTGTCCTTGCGGTCATCGGGATCGAGAGTGCGGGCAAGGCCAATGCCGTTTCATCGGCTGGTGCTGTCGGGCTGATGCAGCTCATCCCGGCCACGGCGGACAGATTCGGTGTGGCCGACAGCACGAACCCCGCGCAGAACATCAAGGGCGGCGTGGCCTATCTCGACTGGTTGATGAAGGAATTCAACCGCGATCCGCTCATGGTTCTTGCCGCATACAATGCCGGTGAGAACGCCGTCAAAAAGAATGGGGGCGTGCCTCCCTTCGCAGAGACGCGGGCCTATGTGCCGAAAGTGCTCGCCGCCTGGACCGTGGCGCGGGGTCTGTGCGTGACGCCGCCGGAACTGGTCAGTGACGGTTGCGTTTTCGCCGTGAACGGATGAGTTTGCCCGCATGACAGAAGTTAAGCCGCTCGTCCTTGACGTCGACGGGACGTTCCTGAAAACCGACATGTTGTTTGAGTGTTTCTGGGCCGGGTTGGGAACCGACCCGCTGGCGACGCTTCGCGCTACCGTGCGACACTTCAACAGCCCGGCAAGGCTCAAGGCCGAACTGGTCGGAATCGCCCCAATCCGCGTTGACCTTTTGCCGGTCAACCCCGCTGTCGCCGATCTTGCGCTGCAATCCCGTATGGCGGGGCGCGAGGTCGTGCTGGCCTCGGCCTCCGACCGGAGTCTGGTGGAACGGGTTGCGGGCGAATACGGATTGTCCGAACAGGTTTTTGCGTCGGACGGCAATGTGAACCTGAAAGGCCCGGCCAAGGCGGCGGCGCTGGTGGAGGCCTACGGCGAACGTGGCTTTGACTATGCCGGTGACAGTTCCGCCGACCTTCCGGTTTGGGAGCAAGCGGAGAACGCCCTTGTCGTCGGGCGCATGGCAACGGCGCGATCGCTGTCGGCAACCGGTCAGAACGTGGTGGAGTTTTCCGGCGGCTGGAAGTGGCAAGCGCTTCTGAAGGCGCTGCGACCGCATCAGTGGGTCAAGAACGTCCTGTTGTTCCTTGCCATGATTGCGGCCCACCGTTTCGATCTGGAAACGCTGATCCCGATCCTCTGGGGCATCGTCGCGTTCTCGTCGGCCGCCTCCTCCATCTACATCGTCAATGATCTGCTGGATCTGGAGGCTGATAGGCTGCATCCCACGAAGCGGAACAGGCCGTTCGCCAGCGGAGACGTGCCCATCTTCGTGGGCATGGCGGCGTTTCTCAGCCTGGCGCTGTTGGCAATCGGCATTGCGGCCGCATTGAACTGGGCATTTCTAGGTGTGGTTCTTCTCTACATGGGGACATCGCTGGCCTATTCTCTCCGGCTCAAACGCATGCGCTGGGTCGATATCGCGACGCTCGCGGGGCTGTACACGATCCGGGTCATTGCCGGGGCGGCGGCGGCGGCGGTCGATGTGTCGATCTACATGCTGATCTTTATCTTCCCGATCTTCGTCACGCTTGGCTGCGTGAAGCGGCTGACCGAACTGACGCTCGCGACCTCGGACGAGCCGTTGCCCGGCCGGGGATATAGCCGCCGCGACCGCAGTGACCTGCTGAACGTCGCCGGGCTTGGCACGTTCGGCGCGGTTCTGATCTTCTTTCTCTACTCAATCAGCGATCAGGGGCGGGAGCTTTATCCAACGACATGGATCCTGTGGGTCGCCATGATCCCCATGGCATGGTGGCTGATCCGCATGGTCCTTCTCGGCTGGTTCGGCAAGCAGGATTACGATCCGATCGTCTTTGCGATGCGCGACAAGTTCGGCATCGGTATCCTGATGATCACGCTCAGCCTGATGTTCTGGGCCGCGGGGCTCTGGGCGCAATGGTTCGGTATGTGACGGGCGCTCAGCCCTTTGGCTTCAGCCGGTAGACGCCCTCGGGCAGGTTCAGGGCTGCGGCCAATTCCCGGACCTGCGCCATGGACATCACGATCTTGCAGACCTCGTCCTTGCGCGGATCGTACTGTTCGATCGTCACGCATTCGGAAAAGCTTTGGATCGTCACATCCTCTTCAAGATGCGTGCTGCCCTCATCGACGAGGGTGATGACTGTGGCGTCGAAATCGTGCTCGATCGTAAACATTGGGAAAGACTAACCCGGAGCGGGACGGGCTACAATGGCAGGTATCGGAGCAAGGCAAAGTGATTGCAGGGCCTTTCGCCGGGGGATCTCAGGGGTTATTCTGCGGCGGACGGGCAGAGCAGTGCCTGAAGCCCCGGAGAGGTGCATGAAAAAGCTTTCAATCCTTGCCGTTCTGGCGCTTTCGGCCTGTATCGACGTGTCGCAACCCGCGCCAGTATCAGGTCCACCGCCGTCAAAGGCCGGCCCGGCTTTGTCGCCCCAGGTTGCCGCGCGCAACTTCACGTCGGTCGTGGCCCGGATGGAGCCGGTGATCGAGAGGGAATGCCGCGCCTCCGGCATCCGTTCCAACTGCGATTTCCGCATCGTCGTGGATGACCGGCCGAACCAGCCGCCGAATGCCTATCAGACGCTTGGCAAGAACGGCCGTCCGATCATTGCGTTCACGCTGGGCCTGATCGCCGAGGCGCGCAACGCTGACGAACTGGCCTTTGTCATGGGCCATGAGGCTGCACACCATATCGAGGAACATATCCCGCGCCAGCAGCAGGAGGCGCTGACCGGTGCTCTCATCCTTGGCGGACTGACCGCCATTACCGGCGGGGACCAGACCGCGATCCAAAGTGCACAGAATATCGGCGGCACGCTCGGCGCGCGGCGCTACGCCAAGGATTATGAGCTTGAGGCGGACGCCCTGGGCACGGTGCTGGCCTGGAAGGCAGGCTATGACCCGGAGCGGGGCGCGGCCTTCTTCACGCGCATTCCCGATCCCGGCAACCGGTTCCTCGGCACCCACCCGCCCAATGCCAGCCGCATCGATACTGTGCGTCGAACCCTTGCGAGATTGCGCTGATCGGCAATCGGCTTTGATCCAGATCAAGGCCGATTGCATCGTTTCGCAGTGATCTTGATGGCGGGCTGTCGCAGTGAAGGAGCACGCCATGAGCAAAGTTGTCCGGCTCACAAGGTCACGGCGCGGACGCGGTCCTGACCTGCCATATTTCCTGACCGATCAGGAAACCCGCCGTCACGGCGTGGATATCGGTTCGGCAATGCAGAAGGGCATGCTGACGCCCGAGGATTTCCGCGACATTCTTGCATTTTGCCGGGACTGCCATGACGGACCCTCCTTGCGGCGCGCACCTGGCCATGACCGTTGCGCCGACAGCGCGCCCGACTGGTGTGCGAACCGCGCCATCCTGGAAGGGCTGCGCGGCCTCGTGTGACCGCCGTCTTTTCCGCGCCGCTGATCCCCGTTAGACGGGGGGCGGAGGTGCCATGCGGATTATCGAGAATGTCGTGTCGGATCGCGGATCGCGCTACGCCGTTTCGGGCGGCGCGGTTGCAGGGCGGGACGGGGCAGAGGCCTTTGTCGCGGATCTGAGACGCATCAAGAAATTCGCCAAGGCGACGCACAACAGCTGGGCGGTCCTGATCGAACGGGATGGCCAGCGCGATCCGATCAGGAATGATGATGGCGAGGCAGGCGCAGGCGCTGTCATTCTGCGCATGCTGGAACGCGAGGGGTTGGTCAATCACGTCGTGGTCGTCACCCGCTGGTATGGCGGCGTGAAGCTCGGCGGTGACCGGTTCCGGCATGTGACGGCGGCGGTACGTGCCTATCTCGCCGAACTGGGCTGACAGGCCTGTCGCTGTGATATTTCGGCCAATCCCGGCGGTCCACGTCCGCCACCCGACTTTGGCAAAGCTGGCACTGGCGGCGCACCGCCGATAGTCTCGCGCGCGAACAGGCGGGAGGTTAGGATGAGCTTGGACATTGCCGCAGAGCTTCGGCGGCTGGTGAACACCGCGACGTGGTCGTGGCAGGGCTTTTCTTCGGCCTGGGCGACGGAAAAGTCCCTGCGCCAATGGGTTGTGGTGAACATTCTCTCCGCCGGGCTCGCCTTTTGGCTCGATCTCACTTCCGGCGAGCGGGCGCTGATCATCGCGCTGGGTCTGATCATCCTCGCGGCGGAACTTTTCAACACCGCGATTGAAGAGATTGTGGATCTCGCCTCACCAGAAAAGAACCCTCATGCCGGAAAGGCCAAGGATTGCGGTTCTGCCGCCGTTGCGCTGACGGCAATCGGTGGCGGACTTGCCTGGCTCGTGATCCTGTTGGGGTAGGGGATACCGGTATCGGCACCGACATGGTCCTGTGCTAGTGTGAACTTACGGTGCTTGGGTGGGTGGCCCGCAGCACGACACGGACATCCGACGTGATGCGAAGACCCCGTCGCCGCGCTCCCCGGCGGCGGGGTTTGCATGTGCAGCTTGTTTCCATGGATTGAGTGCGAAAGCCGTCGGTCGGGTCAAAACGTCGGTCCGCAGAGCGTCTGCGGAATGTCTGCAAAACGTATGGCAAAGGTCGGACGTGCACCTCGCGCCGGTTCCGCCCGCAGGTCTCGCGGGAGCGGTTACACCCGGCGCCCCCAGAGGTCGTATTCGCTGGCCTCCTCGACCTCGACAGTCAGGATGTCGCCAGGGGTTAGCCCATCGAACCCCTCGTCGATGAAGAGATTGCCGTCGATCTCGGGCGCGTCGGCCTTGGTGCGGCAGGTGGCGCCTTCGTCATCGACGGTATCCACGATGGCCTCGATGCGCGTGCCCACCTTGGCGGCCAGCTTCGCCTCGGAAATCGCCTGCGCCTTTTCCATGAACCGGTCCCAGCGGTCCTGCTTGACCTCATCCGGCACATGGTCGGGCAGGGCATTCGACCGCGCACCATCGACGTTTTCGTACTGAAAGCAGCCGACCCGGTCGAGCTGCGCTTCATCCATCCAGTCGAGCAGGGTCTGAAATTCCTCCTCCGTCTCGCCGGGATAGCCGACGATGAAGGTCGAGCGGAGCGTGATTTCGGGGCAGATCCGACGCCAGGCCGCGATCTCGTCCAGCGTTTTTGCGGCGGCGGCGGGGCGGGCCATGCGTTTCAGCGTGTCGGGATGGGCGTGTTGGAAAGGCACGTCGAGATAGGGCAGGATCAGCCCTTCGGCCATCAGCGGGATCAGGTCGCGCACGTGGGGATAGGGGTAGATGTAGTGAAGCCGGACCCATGCCCCCAGACTGCCCAGATCGCGGGCAAGATCGGTGATATGGGCGCGGTGGCCCCTCTGTTCGGCATGCTTCAGGTCAAGCCCGTAAGCCGATGTGTCCTGCGAGATGACCAGAAGTTCGCGCACCCCGGCTTCGACCAGCTTCTCGGCCTCGCGGATGACCGCATGGGCAGGCCGTGAGACGAGTCGCCCGCGCATGTCCGGAATGATGCAGAAGCGGCATTTGTGGTTACAGCCTTCGGCGATCTTGAGGTAGCTGTAATGGCGCGGCGTCAGCTTGACCCCCGCGGCCGGCAGCAGGTCAACGAAAGGGTCGGGACTGGGCGGCACGGCTTTGTGGACCGCATCCAGCACCTGTTCGTATTGATGAGGACCGGTCACGGCCAGAACCGAAGGATGCGCGCCCGTGATGTAGTCGGGCTCGGCGCCCAGGCAGCCGGTCACGATGACCCTACCGTTTTCCGTCAGCGCCTCGCCGATTGCCTCCAGGCTCTCGGCCTTGGCACTGTCGAGAAAGCCGCAGGTATTGACGATGACCGCGTCCGCCCCCTGATAGTCAGGGCTGATCGCGTAGCCCTCGGCACGGAGCCGCGTCAGAATGCGCTCGCTGTCCACCAGCGCCTTCGGGCAGCCGAGAGAGACCATCCCGATCCGGGGCTGGCCGGGACGGGCGGTCGCGTCGAAGACGGGCCTTGGGGCAAGGTCGGGGCGAAGGTTGGGCGGGTTCTGAGTCATCCCCGGCATATAGCCTATCGTCGCGGCGGCTTGAAGGAGGTCATGTCATCCGATGCGGACCTCTGCCACCCGCTTGTAACACCTGATAGCGACGCGCGTATTCGGTGTGATCGCCTGCCATCCGGTCGAGTGTGTCTGCGGTTCTGCGCAGACCCGAAACAGAGTGAAGCCCCCCGCTTACTAAGTTTTATGGCGAACCACTTCAGTGGGGGAGGCCCATTTGTCCCAGACCAGCGTCAATTGCGTCTGGGTGACGATGGCCGCCGGCTTTCCGTCTGGCCGCAGAACCGTCGTCTGCCACACGGTCGTGGTCCGCCCCATGTGCAACGGTTCACAGCGCCCGGTAATCCGATCGCCGATGCGGATCGGCCGCAGGAAGTTGGTCTTGCTTTCTAGCGTTGTC
>JAUIDM010000225.1 GCA_030428915.1 Alphaproteobacteria bacterium
CGTGTCTGCCGCGCCGCGCGCTGTCTGGATCAATCGCAACTCGGTGGAGGCTGCCTGCATCGTCTCGCCCAACAGCGCGGCTTCGGCGCGGGCCCTGCCCTCGTTCACGAGGGCGAGGGACATTGACAGCGAGATGAACGCAAGCGGCAGCAGGACGACGGCCAGAATGAACGCCAGTTGAAATCCGAGCCGTTCCGTGAGCCGGCGATGGGTCGCCGGTCGCTTCGTCATCCTGGCTATACTCCTGTTAGTCCCAGAACTGCGAGGGTCGCATTGTCCGCACGCGGGACGGGGTCTTCGCCCTCATCAAGCCCCAGCATCTCGGCGAGACGTGCCCTGGCGCGGTTTGCGCGGCTCTTGACTGTCCCGACTGCAACGCCGGTCATCTCGGCGGCCTCCTCATACGAAAAACCCGACGCGCCGACGAGGATCAGCACTTCGCGGTGCTCGTCAGAGAGCTGATCGAAGGCCCTGCGGAAATCGGCCATTGCAAGGCGGCCGTCATGCGCCGGTTTTTCGAACAGGCGGCCGGCGTGAATGCCATCGGGATCCTCGACCTCACGCTTGCGCTTGCGGCGCAACGAATAGAAGGTGTTGCGGAGGATGGTGAAAAGCCAGGCGCGAAGATTGGTGCCCGGCTGGAACTTGTCGATATTGGTCCACGCCTTGACGATCGTGTCCTGTACCAGATCGTCTGCCGCGGACACATTGCCCGCAAGGCTGATTGCGAAGGCCCTGAGTGCCGGCAGGTGGTCTGCCAGTTCGTCGCGCGGATCGACGGAATGCCCGGTCATTTTCCGGGCTCCTTTTTGCGGAGCTGTTCCAGCAGCTCCTTGAACCGGTCGGGCACCTCTTCCTCAAGCGCTTCCTGATACACTCGCTTGAGGTTCTCGTCGATCTGCGCCTTTAATCCGGATGTGTCTTTCTTCTGAGCCATATCGAGCCGCATTTATGATCCAGTTCCACAATCTCGCACGGAACCAAACGCTTTCCCAGACGTTTGGTTCCGAAGAAATTCACACAGGGGGACCTTAAATGCCCAGTTCCGCGTCTGAACTTGCCTTGAACGTAGAAGTAAATGTTCCGTTCCTGCGCCGGTACGCGCGCGCACTGACCGGCAGTCAGGAGAGCGGAGACCGCTATGCCGCCGCAACGTTGGAGGCGATCCTGGAGGACGGCGATGTGTTGATCGGTGCCGAAAACCCCAAGGTCGCCCTGTTTCACGCCTTTCACGTCGTCTGGTTGAGTGCGGGCGCGCCGGTGGGCGATGCGGACACCACGCTGTCTGCCCGCGCGCAGGACCATATGGCGGGGCTCACACCCAACTCGCGCGAAGCACTGCTTCTACATGCGATCGAGGGATTCACCGAGAAAGAGATTGGCATGATCATGGGAACGGAAGCCGGGGAGGCCGCCGACCTTATTGATATCGCCCGGAAGGAGATGGAAACCTCGATTGCCGGCAAAGTAATGGTGATCGAGGACGAGGCCATCATCGCGATGGACATTTCCGCGATTGTTGCGGAGGTCGGCCACAAGGTGACGGGCGTCGCCCGAACCCGGGCCGAGGCGGTCGAACTTGCCGCCGCGGATCGCCCGGACCTTATCGTCGCCGATATCCAACTGGCAGACAATTCATCCGGGATCGACGCGGTCAATGACATTCTGGGTCAGTTCGACGATCTGCCGGTGATCTTCATTACCGCTTTCCCTGAGCGGCTCTTGACGGGCAAGCGGCCGGAACCTGCGTTTCTGATCACCAAACCGTTCACTGAAGACCAGGTCCGCTCCGCCGTGAGTCAGGCAATGTTCTTTGCCTCGACGGAAACGCTGACGGCCTGATTGGCCGAGAAATGCACAGGGGACGATGGTTCAGGGAACTCTTTGCCACTCCGGACGTTTCTATGCCGATCGACGAAGCTCTTCGTCGGGTTCTGAAACGAAACGGAGTTGTGTCAATGTTACGTCACCTTGCTACGACGACTCTTGCTGCCTCGCTGTTTGCGTTCGCGGCACCTGCCTTTTCTGAAACCCTTGTCAAAGAGGTCGAAATCGAGGCGGATCTGGAGGCGATCCAGAATGCGACTGCGGCTGAGCACTGGACGTCGATTGCGGACGACCTGGAAAACGCCATGGTCGAACGGCTTGTCGGCATGATGTCAGAGGACGGCGCCAAGATTTCGGTCGATATCGACGAGGTGGAATTGGCCAACAGCCTGCAATCGGCGATGGGTACGGCGGAATCCAAGCTCATGGGTCGCGTCAACATCAGCCACGAAAGCGACAACACCAAGTTCGACACCTATGACCTGACCGTGACGTTCGAGCAGGCGGGGCCATTCTTCCTGCCCGGCACGGATCTGACTGCGATCACCACCGACAGCAAGGAATACTACGACGCGATGATCGCGGCTTTCGCGGATGCTGTTGTGACGCGACTGAAGTGAGCTGAGTCCCCAGCTTTTCCTTCCACAGCGTCCGTTGGCCCCGGGTTATTCTGCCCGGGGCCAATCATGTGCTTCACTTGCCAAGCAGCTGAACTTGCGGTCCCGGGCGCGGTTTCAAACTCCGGCTACTCTGGCATCAATGCGGTGAGATGGGCGAGAATGGCGTCGGACGAAAACGGCCGGCGCAGCACATTCCAATGAGCTGAAATCCCTGCGTCCTCGGCCGCATCACCCACGAACACGTTCTGCCCGCCCCGCGATACGATCGCGGCGGCGAGATCGGTTTCCCGGAACGCTTGAGGCGCTGCCTCGATGAACGCCACGGCCACCCGCTCCACCCCGATCAGTGCGGACAGTGCGCCGTCCGGCGTGGTGGCCGCAATCACCTGCGCGCGAGGGTCGAAATCCTTGATGGTGTCAGCAATGTCTTGCAGGACGACGCAGTCGTGCAAGACTATGAGGTAGTGGGCGCCCGAAGGCACGTACAGATCCTTTGCACACATGGCAGACCTCCTGATTGCTGCCATGATGGAACCGGAACTGTCCGGGCGCATTTAACTGGGACATAGGATGCCGGGATGCCGAAGATGCAGATGACCCAATGCGCCGCCTGCCCGCTACGCAAACAGGCGCTATTCAAGCCCTTCACCGATGACGAATTGACATTCATGATCCGGTTCAAGTCGGGTGAGCTGGCCGTCGATCCGGGGACGACAATCCTGATGGAAGGATCGAACAGCCCGCAGCTCTTTACGGTGCTGGATGGAATGGGCACACGCTACAAGACGCTTGAAAACGGGCGCCGCCAGGTCATTAACTTCCTGTTCCCGGGCGATTTCGCAGGGTTGCAGGCAGGCGTCATGGGGGAAATGTCGCATTCGGTGGAGGCCACGACCCAAATGCGGCTTTGCGTGTTCAAGCGCGCCGATCTGTGGGATCTTTTCAAATCTCACCCCGAGCGGGCTTATGACCTGACGTGGATCGGTGCGGTGGAGGAGCATTTTCTTGGCGAGACCATCGCCTCGCTCGGTCAGCGCGATGCCAAAGAGCGGATCGCCTGGGCGCTCGTCCGGATCTACGAGAGGTTGCGGGCCGTCGGACTGGCGGCAGGTGACAGTGTGCCGCTGCCGTTCCGGCAGCAGGATCTGGCCGACGCCTTGGGGCTGTCGCTCGTCCATACCAACAAGACTTTGAAGTCGCTTCGCGGGTCGGGGCTGGCCAACTGGAGCGACGGCAAACTGACCATCCGCAAGATCGATCAGCTTGCCGAACTGGCAATGACCGATGTGGAAAAACCCAAGCAGCGACCGATCATGTAATCCGCCGCTGCCCAGGTCCTGTACCGGAGTCTCATTCTGCCAGAAGGGCGTGTCAGTATTGCGCGTCCTGAGCTGAATCGGTGACCGCCTCGCCCGCCGCCTGAAGGTCGCGTCCCGCACCTTCGACGGTTTCGCAGGCAATCAGCGCGAAGAGGGAAATCGTTGCAAGCGCGGACATGAGTTTCGAGGTCATGATATCTCCTTCCTGGCAATCCTGTGTCCATCAACGCCTGCCCGGCGATTCTGTTCCGGCGGTGACAGCCGAAATTTCAGGTGACGCTTCGACCGTCCGGACATTGGTCAGGCTTTGAACGGACAGGTACCCTTGCCGTTCCAGAATGGTGCCTCTTTGCTGTGGATATGATGAACTCAGGATCGAGTCACCGGGATTTCATCGCATCCTTGAGGGCGGCTGCCAGTGCGCCATCCCCTGCGGATGGATTGGCCGTGCCGCCCTTGCCCGGTATTGCCCGATCGCGCGCGGTAGACCCTTTTGCGACCACCGTCGCGTCACGTCCACCCCCATCCTTGCGCATGGAAAGACCGATACGCTTGCGCGCGATGTCGACTTCGGTGACCCGGACCTTCACGATATCGCCCGCCTTCACCACCTCATGCGGGTCTTTCACGTAGCGGTCGGCAAGCTGGCTGATATGCACAAGCCCGTCCTGATGGACGCCGATATCGACGAACGCACCGAAAGCCGCGACATTGGTCACGGTCCCTTCCAGTTGCATGCCGGGTTTCAGATCCCTGATCTCCTCGATCCCGTCGGTGAAGGTCGCCGTCCTGAAACTGGGCCTTGGATCGCGGCCGGGCTTTTCCAGTTCGCTCAGGATGTCACGCACGGTGGGCAGGCCAAACTTGTCATCGACAAAATCCTCAGGCTTGAGCCCCTTGAGCGCCGTCTGGTCACCCATGATCGCCCGCAGGTCACGGCCGCAGGCCTGAACGATCCGGCGGGCGACATCGTAGGCCTCGGGGTGGACCGAGGAGGCGTCGAGCGGTTCCTCGCCGTCGCGGATGCGTAGGAAGCCCGCGCATTGCTCGAAGGCGCGGGGACCGAGGCCGGAAACCTTCAGCAGTGCCGCGCGTGAGAGGAAGGCGCCATTGGCGTCGCGGTGAGCGACCATCGATTGCGCGAGCGTGGGCCCGAGCCCGGCGACATGGGCCAGAAGCTGTGCCGACGCGGTGTTGAGATCGACGCCCACGGCGTTCACCGCGTCCTCCACCGCGGCGTCCAGCGCCTGGGACAGCCTGCGTTGGTCGACATCGTGCTGGTACTGGCCCACGCCAATGGATTTGGGCTCGATCTTCACCAGTTCGGCCAGCGGGTCCTGCAAGCGCCGCGCGATGGAGACGGCGCCACGCAGGGAAACGTCAAGATCGGGAAATTCCTGCGCGGCGAGTTCCGAGGCGGAATAGACGGAGGCGCCCGCCTCGGACACGACGACCGGTTTCGGTCGTGGCGCGCCGCTGGGCAGGCCACCCAGGACGTCAGCGACGAACCGTTCCGTCTCGCGGCTCGCGGTGCCGTTGCCGATGGCAATAAGCTCCACGCCGTGACGGCGGATCAGGTCCAGCACGGTCGCACCGGCACCCCGCAGGTCATGCTTGGGCGCAAAGGGATAAAGCGTTGCGGTCGCCAGAACCTTGCCGGTTGCATCGACCACTGCCGCCTTGACGCCGGTGCGGATGCCGGGATCGAGTCCAAGGACCGGTTTCGCCCCGGCCGGTGCGGCCAGAAGGACGCCCTTGAGGTTGCGGGCAAAGACCTCGATCGCCTCCTCATGCGCGCGGCGGCGCAGTTCGGTCATCAGGTCGACATACATCGAGAGGCTAAGTTTCACCCGCCAGGTCCAGCCTGCCGCGTCGCGCAGCCAGCGGTCACCCGCGCCTTGCCCGGCGATGCCGATGGCGTTGGCGATCATGGCCTCGACACGCGTCACGCCGGTATCGGGGTCCGGCGCAATTTCGATGGCCACGACCTCTTCCTTCGCGGCGCGCAGGATCGCAAGCGCGCGGTGCGCGGCGATCGCGTCCCATTTTTCGCGGTGATCGAAATAGTCCGAATACTTAGCGCCCGCCTCTTCCTTCCCGGCGATGACGCGGGCGGAAATGATTGCCTCACGTCGCATGAAGTCGCGGAGCTGGCCCAGAAGGGAGGCATTTTCCGACAGATCTTCGGCGAGGATATCGCGCGCGCCTGCCAGCGCATCCTTCACCGTTGGCACAGGCTCGCCAAGATAGCCCGCCGCCAGCGCCTCGGGGGCCGCGCTTCGGTCGGCGAGGATCGCCTGCAACAGCGGCTCCAGCCCGTTTTCGCGGGCGATCATCGCCTTGGTCCGGCGTTTGGGCTTGTAGGGCAGATAGATGTCCTCAAGCTCCGCCTTGGTTGCCACGCCCGCGATGGCGCGCGCCAGATCGTCGGTCAACTTGCCCTGTTCTTTGATCGATTGAAGGATGGTCGCGCGGCGCGCTTCCAGTTCCCGCAGGTAGGACAGCCGGTCGGCCAGACGGCGCAGCTGCGTATCGTCCAGCCCGCCTGTCACCTCCTTGCGGTAGCGCGCGATGAAGGGAACCGTCGCGCCCTCGTCGAGCAGCCCGACAGCAGCGGTGACCTGGCGGTCGGCGGCACCAATTTCCTCGGCGATGGTGCGGGCGATGCGGGCGGCGATCAGGTCCAAGGCAGTTTCCTTTCTGGTTCGAAGGGCCTGAATAGCCGGGTTGAATACGGTCGCCAAGACGGGTTTGAACGCACCGGTCGTGGGCAGGTGGCCTATTAGCCAGTCCCTGACCGGCGCCACTACCAAATCTTGTGTCTTCGACGTGACATTCCTTATCGAACCGCCTATAAAATGCAGGCAAGAAACAGGACAGGCGGGCATGACCGAAGACGCGCAGCAACCGGCCGAATACGGCGCGGATTCCATCAAGGTTCTCAAGGGGTTGGAGGCCGTTCGCAAACGGCCCGGCATGTATATCGGCGACACCGATGACGGATCGGGCCTGCATCACATGGTGTATGAGGTCGTCGACAACGGTATCGACGAGGCGTTGGCCGGTCACGCCGACTTCGTCCGGGTTCGGATTCATGCCGACAATTCGGTCTCTGTGCGCGACAACGGGCGCGGGATTCCGACCGATATGCACCCGACCGAAGGCGTCTCGGCGGCCGAGGTCATCATGACCCAGCTTCATGCGGGCGGGAAGTTCGACCAGAACAGCTACAAGGTCTCAGGCGGTCTGCATGGTGTCGGCGTTTCAGTGGTGAATGCGCTTTCCGACTGGCTGGAACTCAGGATCTGGCGGAACGGCAAGGAACACTACGCCAAGTTCGAAAAGGGTGAGACGAGCGAGCCCCTGCGCGTGGTCGGCGACGCCGAACCGGGCGAGAAGGGGAC
>JAUIDM010000226.1 GCA_030428915.1 Alphaproteobacteria bacterium
GTCACGTAAGGCTGAGCTACGCGCGGATCGGAGAAACTCATCCGGCGCTCGGCAAGCTGGGGCGGCTCCTGCGGCCGGTCCCGGACGGTGATGTCGGGGCTGGGCGCAAGCGGGCCGTAGTAGGTTTCGGCCAGTTGGCGCACCTGATCCGGCTCCACATCGCCCGCGACCACCAGGACCGCATTGTTCGGTGCATAGTAGGTCCGGTACCAGTCGAGCGCGTCCTGGCGGGTCAGTTGCTCCATCTCATGGCGCCAACCAATGATCGGCGTGCCATAGGGATGGTTGAGGTACTGTGCAGCGCGGCGCTGTTCAGAGAAGATAGCGCCGGGATCGCTGTCGGTCCGCTGGTTGCGCTCTTCGATCACCACCTCGCGTTCTGTCTGCCAATCATCCTCGGTCAGGTTCAGGTCGCGCATGCGATCAGCTTCCATCCGCATCACCAGTTCCAACCGGTCGGCGGCGATGCGTTGGAAATACGCGGTGAAATCCCATGAGGTAAACGCATTGTCCGACCCGCCATTTTCCTCGACCGTACGGGAAAATTCACCCGGCGCCATGTCGTCCGTACCCTTGAACATCAGGTGTTCAAGGTAGTGCGCAATGCCGGAAAGGCCCGGTTTTTCGTCCGCCGCACCGGCCCGGTACCAGACCATCTGAACGACCACGGGCGCGCGGTGATCCTCGATCACCACGACCTCCAGACCATTAGGCAGCGAAAAGCTGGAAACATCGCCGGCGCTTGCAGGCAGGGCGGTCAGGGCAGCGGTAGCGGCCCAACGCAAGATACGGAACATGGTGCTCTCCCTCCGTCCAATGGCAGAGGTAACCGGCGGGGCGGCGGCGTCAAGGGCGCTGACGAAGTGGTGATGTCAGTTCTCGCCGATGGTTTCCTCGGGCGGGGCGCCGACATTGCGGGCGCCAGCATTCCGCCAGCGTTCCAGTTCGGCGTACTGGTCAAGCGACATAGGCGCATAGGCGCGGTAGTAAACGGTGACGTTGAACAGGCGTTCCAGCAGGCGCCCGTCGTTCTTGCGCCGGTATTCAAGGTCTTCGGCGGCGAGAACCTCGCGGATATCCGCGCCCGTGCCGAACCGCGTGGTGTAGGAGACGAGTCCGCCATTGCCTGCGCTGATTCCCGTGCGCGACAGCGCCGCCGGATTGCCACCCAAGGCGGCCACAGCATCGGCGTCTGGCGTCGGGTCGGTGATGTTCGAGCCCCCAGGGGTCGGGTCAGGCAGGGCGGCCAGATCCTCGGGCAGTTCCAGCGGTTTCGTCGGCAGGATGGTGAATTCGTCCGGCGCACGACTGGCGGAACGGGTGTTCATCAGGTTGGGCGTCCGGTCCTTCCCGCCACAGGCCGACAGCGTCAGAACCGCGCAGATCGCCGCGATGCTCCTCATGCCAAGCCATACCGCCATAGGTCTCTCCCTTACCCGTCCTGCCTTCGTTTAGCGCATGTCCCGCCGCACGTCACGGGGTCTTCTCCTGCCCGGTGAAGAGGACGAGACCGATCGCTCCGGCAAAGATCGTTATATCGGCGACATTGAAGGAATAGGGATTGTGAAGCCCCGGCACCGACATGTTCAGAAAATCTGCCACAGCGCCGTAGATCAGTCGGTCGATGACATTGCCCAGTGCGCCGCCGATCAGAAGACCCGCCGAGACACTGACGATGACCCTGTGCGGCTCCTTGCGCACCCACAGCCAGACCCAGAGCGATATGGCCAACGCCAGCGCGATCAACCCCCAGCGGGTCAGATCGCTGGAATTGGACAGAAGACCGAAGTTGACGCCCTGATTCCAGGCCATGCGCAGGTTGAACCAACCGGGCAGAACGGTGATTTCATCGCGCGACCAGAGATCGAGAACCTGGACGACGAAAAACTTGGAGACCTGATCCAGGATCAGGGTCGCCGCCATTACATAGGTCACAAGCCGCATCTGCCGCCTTCAATGCCGGAAATGCCGCTGGCCGGTGAAGACCATGGCAAGACCCGCCTTATCGGCCGCCGCGATCACCTCGTCATCGCGCATCGAGCCGCCGGGTTGAATAACTGCGGTCGCGCCCGCCTCGGCAGCGGCAAGCAAACCGTCGGGGAAGGGAAAGAAGGCGTCCGAGGCGACAACTGAGCCCTTCACGGTCGGCTCCGCGAGGCCAAGCGCCTCGGCCATGTCGGCCGATTTGCGCGCGGCGATGCGAGTTGAGTCCACACGGCTCATCTGGCCGGCACCGATGCCCACCGTCGCGCCGTCCTTGACGTAGACGATGGCGTTCGACTTCACGTGTTTCGCGATCTTCCAGGCGAAGAGCAGGTCGCGCAGTTCCGCCTCGGTCGGCGCGCGTTCGGTCACGACCTTCAGATCGGTTTCAGTGATGCCCCCGTTGTCGCGATCCTGCACCAGGAACCCGCCCGCGACCTGACGATAGGCAAGGCCCGGGGATTTCGGATCGGGCAGGCCATCGGTGGTCAGAAGCCGCAGGTTCTTTTTTGCCGCAAAGACCGCCCGGGCCGCATCTTCCGCGCCCGGCGCGATAACGACCTCGGTGAAGATCTGGCAGATTTCCTCGGCCGTCGCCGCATCCAGCACCTTGTTCAGCGCGACAATGCCGCCAAAGGCCGAGGTGCGGTCACAGTCATAGGCGGCCTTGTAAGCGTCCAGCAGCGTCTTGCCGTGTGCTACGCCGCAGGGATTGGCGTGTTTGATGATCGCGCAGGCCGGGCCGTCGGCAGGGTCGAATTCTGCGACCAGCTCAAAAGCCGCATCGGTGTCGTTGATGTTGTTGTAGCTCAGTTCCTTGCCCTGATGCTGGACCGCGGTCGATACGCCGGGGCGCGCCGAGCCATCGGTGTAAAACGACGCCGACTGGTGCGGGTTTTCGCCGTAGCGCAGCGTTTGCGCCAGCGTTCCCGCAAAGGCGCGGCGGCGCGGCGCGGGATCGCCGATGGCGCCGGCCAGCCAGGTCGACACCGCCGCGTCATAGGCGGCGGTGCGCGCATAGGCGCGCTGCGCAAGCTTTCGGCGGAATTTCGGGCAGGTCTTGCCGCCGTGCTGGTCCATGTCACCCAGCACCTTGGAATAATCCTCGGGGTCCACCACAACGGCCACATGGGCATGGTTCTTGGCCGCCGCACGGATCATCGCCGGGCCGCCGATATCGATATTCTCGACGCAGGTGTCATAGTCGGCACCCTTCGCGACAGTGGCTTCGAACGGGTAGAGGTTGACCACGAGAAGGTCGATGGGTTCGATCCCGTGATCCTTCATCGCAGCAACATGGCCCGCGTTGTCGCGGAGCGCCAGCAAACCGCCATGGACCTTCGGGTGCAGCGTCTTCACGCGCCCGTCCATCATCTCCGGAAAGCCGGTCACATCGGCCACATCGCGCACCGTCAGCCCCGCCTCGCGCAGCATCGCCGACGTGCCGCCGGTCGACAGCAGTTCAACCCCCCGTTCGGCCAGTCCCTTTGCAAAATCCAGAAGCCCGGTCTTGTCGGAAACGGAGATCAGGGCACGGGCGATCGGGGCCAGTTGGGCAGCGTCTTCGGTCAAGGGCAGCGTCCTCTATTCGGCAGTCACGTCTTCGTCGCGATGGGTATCGCGGATGGCGTGTGGGGTATCCTGTGCCTTGGCCAAGGTCCAGCCCAGTTGCAGCGCATAATCGACGACATGGGCCGAAAGCACGATCTGTTTCGTCGGTCGCGGCTTCAACCTCCCGGTTTCCAGATAAACCGAAGGCTCCAGCGTCATTTCCGCCGTTCCGTCATGCCGGAAGACCCAGATCTCGCCGGATTTGAGCGCCATCGACACTGCACTGCCGCCAAGGTCGAGCGCCGCATCGACGTCCGGGTGCAGGTGGAACCGCACGGAAAAGGGCACGCCCTGGTGTTTCACCCGCTCCATGATCGTCTCGAAGCGGCGCCGGTCGGACACGGCCATCGCGCCAAGAGTGTCGTCACCGGTCAGTGTCCGTCCGTCGGTTGACAGGAACAGCTGGCGGATATGGGACAGTCCGTGGGTCGGCACATAGCCGTTATGGCCTGCGGTCAGCCGGTAGCCATAGGCATCACCTTCGGGCCGTGCCCATACCTGCTCCGGCACATCGGCAAATTCACTGCGTGCGCCGTCTGCGGCCAGACGGGACGAGGAAAAGCCCTGAATGGCCAGCGTCGAATGCGAGGCCGTGGCCCGCCCCGCCCTGCGCCAGTCCGGCCCAAAGCTCATCCCCGAGCCGCAATTGACGATGACCGGCCGACGCCCGGATGTCAGCTCCATCGCGAGCGTCGAGGCATGGGCGTTGGTCGAGGCGCTGCCAGAAGGCGGGCGAGCGGCATCGACGATGACCGTGGTGCGGCCCGACGCTAGCCGTGCATAGCCCATGGCCAGCCCATGCGCAGTCAGCGCCCGGCCGCCTGAATGCACGAGCGCCTGATCCAGCCTGCCTTCCAGCCCGCGTCCGCCGCCCTGAAACCGCGCGAGCCCGCCATCGGCATGGCGCAAAGCCCGCAAGGTGGGCGCGATCCGCTCGATCGCGGCCAGATGCGGCTTGGCCGGCGTGCGCCCGGCTTCGGCCAGTGCCGAGGCCGACCACGTGAGCAGGGTGAAGACCTCCAGAAGTTCCTCGGGGTTACGGGTGGGGATGCCACCTTCGGAATTGATTTCCCGCGCGCATTCGCGGCCAAGCGCCGCCGAGGCTGACGCGACATGACGTTCCATGCCGGTCAGCGAGAGGCCCGCATAGACCAGACCCGTCAGCGCCTCGAACCGGGGCAGGCCGGGGGCGGCCGCCTTCCAGCGCCGCGAGAGGAAGATGGTCTGGCGGCCAAGGCAGCGGAAATAGGCGTCCGATGCCGCGCGGTCCTGACCGTTCAGAAGCAGAATCGCATGGTTGATCCAACGGATGATGCGCCGCCCGGTCAGGTCGGGCGTCCATCCCGGCCCGCCGCCCCGCCCATAGCGCTCGACCCATTCGAAAATCCACGCGCGCGCCTTTTCGCACGCCGGCCCATCGGCCACTGCGGCCAGATCGTCAAGCCAGACGCAGCCATGTATCTCTTCCTCGAAGCGCGGATCGGGCACCGGCACGTCCCAGATCGAGCGGCCCTTGGCCTCGATCAGGAAACCGGCGAACAGGAAGTTTCCGGCGGTCAACTGTCGTCCGCGCGCGAATGATCCGATTGTGCGCGGTTCGGGCTGGCTCACAAAGCCCGTCGCAGGCCGCGACAAGGCGCTCAGCCTTGCATGCAGCCGGTGCATCGCGCCGGTCACCCCTCCGACCCCGCTTCTGGATCGTGTCACGCCTGCCGCCCTCGTTCTGTTTTTCGGGGAAGTGCCCCACCCCGGGAATCTGCCCGGCCAGAGATTACCGGTGCCCCCGGCCCGTGTCACCGGCTAATGGGCAGTTTACCCCGCGCGGTCGAGGCGGGCGATGAAGAAGCCATCCATGCCGCCATGCTCCGGCCAGAAATCGGGGCGCAGGCGCAGGCCGGTTTCGCCTGCGATCCAATGCGGTTCGACACCTCGAAGGTCAAGGGCCCCGAGGTTCGCGGTCAGGCCGGGATGGCGTTCAACAGCGGCGGAAACCTGCCGTTCACCCTCTTCCGGCAGCAGCGAACAGGTCGCAAAGACCAGCCGGCCGCCGGGGCGGAGCCAGCCAAGCGCGCGGTCGAGCAGGGTCGATTGCAGTGCGAAGAGGTCCTTGAGGCCCGAGGCATCGCGGATATGCGGCAGGTCGGGATGACGGCGGATCGTGCCCGTGGCCGAACAGGGCGCATCGAGCAGGATCGCGTCGAAAGGCTCGCTCGGCTCCCACTCCAGCGCATCGGCGGTGACGGTTTCGGCGCTCAGGCGGCAACGGGTCAGGTTCTCGCGCAGCCGCGCCATTCGCGCGTCCGAGATGTCGAGCGCGGTGACCTTTGCCCCGGCGGCGGCGAGTTGCAGCGTCTTGCCGCCCGGCGCCGCGCAAAGGTCCAGCACCCGCTCACCTGGTTGCAGCGCCAGCACCCGCGCGGCCATCGCGGCGGCGGCGTCCTGCACCCACCAGTCGCCGGTCTCAAAGCCCGGCAGGTCCGAGACCTGCACCGGACCCGCCAGCCGAACCGATCCGGTTGGCAGGGCCAGTCCACCGACCCGCTCGGCCAGTGGCGCCGCATCGCCGTCCTTCGGGGTCAGATCGATGGGCGCGCCTTTTGCATGGGCTACCTCCATCGCAATCGTCGCGGCCTTGCCATAGGCCGACATCAGCCGCCCGCGCAGCCAGCCCGGCAGTTCCTCGGCCGGATGGCGGTCCCATTCTTCGCGGGGCGTTTCAGACACGCGGCGCAAAACGGCATTGACCATGCCGGCGAAGCTTTCGGCCTTGTGTCCCGAGGCGCGGGTCAGGCTGACCGCCTCGCTGACCACGCCATGGGCGGCAGCCCCTTCGGCGAAAAGCTCCGTCACCGCCACGCGAAGTATCGCGCGGACCTGCGGCGGCGGGTTCTTGCGCAGGTAGGGCTTCAGCACCCGGTCGGCACGGGTGAGGTTGCGCAAGGTCGCGAGCGCCAGCCTCTGTGCCCGCGCCCGGTCCGGCGGGGCCAATGCTGCAAGCGCGCCTGCGGCCAACTGGTCGGACAGCGCCACCCGGTCCCCGGTCACGCCCAGAACCAGCCGCGCGGCCGCGCCCCGTGCCGTCTTGTCCTTCATGTCACCTCCGGTTGCCGCCCGCCGCCCGGCCCCGTATATCATGGGCGAGCCCGAGACAAGGAACGCCCCAAGGACCGCCCATGAGTGACGCCCCCCGGAAAGACCTGCCAGAGGCCGCCAAGCGTGCGCTTGCCGAAGCCGAGGAACGGCGCAAGGCCGCCGCCGAGCCTGCCCTGCCGCCCGAACTGGGCGGTCGCGACGGACCCGAGCCCGTGCGTTATGGCGACTGGGAAAAGAAGGGCATTGCCGTCGATTTTTGACGTGCAGGCAAATTGCTCCGCCTAGGAACCGGCCGGGGCAAGGTCACCAAATTTCTGACGCATTCCGTTGCTAGGCGGGATACTTGGGCAACCGGGCAGACGGAAGGTTGAGTGACCGCACTTGAACACAGCTACCGTTACGCCGCGGACTCGGCCCTGCGGGACGTTGCCGGCGGTCACGTTCTTTCCCTTGCCTCGGACCTGGGTCAAGCGCCGGA
>JAUIDM010000227.1 GCA_030428915.1 Alphaproteobacteria bacterium
AGGATGACGGCAAGGTCAGCGTCAACAGCACAAGGATAGGTGGCATGAACGACCATATCGTGCTGCCGGTCACGCACACGTTCATGATGAACAATCCGCTCGTGATTGCCGAAGTGATCGAGTTCCTTCAGTATGGCCGCTTCGACCATGACCTGACCTATCTGGAAGCGGCGGAGAGGCTGATCGAATAGCGCCTCAGCGCGCGGCGACGATCCGGTTCACATGCCCCATCTTGCGGCCCGGCCGCGCTTCGGATTTGCCGTAGAGGTGAATTGCGGCGTTACCTTCGCCCGCGATCGCCGGAATGCGGTCGATGTCGTCGCCAATCAGGTTTTCCATCACCACATCCGAATGGCGGCTGCCATCGCCAAGCGGCCATCCCGCCACGGCGCGCACGTGTTGTTCGAACTGGTCTATGGCGCAGCCATTCTGCGTCCAGTGGCCGGAATTGTGCACGCGCGGGGCGATTTCGTTGACGATCAGACCCTTGGCCGTGACAAAGAGTTCCACGCCCATGACGCCCACGTAGTCAAGAGCGTTCAGGATCTTGCCCGCGATCAGCACCGCATCGGTGCGCTGCGCAGCGGTCAGTCGGGCTGGCACAGTGGTGGTGCGCAAGATGCCACCCTCGTGCACGTTCTCGCCGGGATCGAAGGCGGCGACCTCGCCCGACGCGCCGCGCGCGGCAATGACCGACACCTCGTGGCTGAACTCCACGAACCCCTCCAGGATCGACGCCGCGCCGCTCATCGCGGCCAAAGCCGTTTCGGCATCATCGCGAGAGGCCAGCCGCGCCTGCCCTTTGCCGTCATAGCCCAGCCTGCGGGTCTTGAGGATCGCGGGTACGCCGATCTCTTCGATCGCTTCGGCGAGATCGATCTCGTCGTCGACCGCAGCGTAGGGCGCCGTTTGCAGACCGATGTCGCGCAGGAAGGCTTTCTCGATCAGCCGGTCCTGACTTATGGACAGCGCACGACGATTGGGATGGATCGGGCGACGCGCCTCAAGCGCGTCAAGGGCCGAGGTCGGAATGTTCTCGAACTCATAGGTCACGACGTCGACGGAGGCGACGAAACGGTCCAGCGCATCCAGGTCGTCGTAGGAGGCAGTCGTGACCGCATGGGCCACATCTGCGGCGGGCGGATTGGCGGAAGGTTCGAAAATGTGGGTGCGGTAGCCGAGCCGTGCGGCGGCGACTGACAGCATGCGGCCCAGCTGGCCGCCGCCAAGAATGCCGATCACGGAACCAGCGGGCAGGGGGTTACTCATCTTTGGGTTCATCCGGGATCGAGGCGGAAAGGGCGTCGCGCCAGGCGTCAAGGCGCTGGGCAAGGTCGGGGTCGCTGATTGCCAGAATACCCGCGGCCATCAGGCCCGCATTGGCCGCACCTGCGGCGCCGATGGCCATGGTGGCCACGGGATAGCCCTTGGGCATCTGCACGATGGAATAAAGGCTGTCGACACCGGAGAGCGCCCTGGTCTGGACCGGCACGCCGATCACCGGCACGCGAGTCTTCGACGCCATCATGCCCGGCAGATGCGCGGCCCCGCCAGCCCCAGCGATGATCACATGCAGACCGCGTTCAACCGCCGATTTTCCATAAGCCCAAAGCCTGTCCGGCGTTCGGTGAGCCGAGACGATCTTCGTCTCATAAGGCACGCCAAGCTCGTCGAGAACCGACGCGGCTTCCTTCATCGTGGGCCAGTCGGATTGCGACCCCATGATGATCCCGACTTTTACGCTCATCCGCTGTCCCCAGGCCCCTGATCAGGAGCGCGCACTATAACGGCGAGCCGCCCACGGGCAAGGCCGCCGGGCTGCACGGGCCAGGAAAATCTTTAAGAAAGTTCTTCGGTCAGGGTTTACCGGGATCCGTTCCGCGATGGTGTTGCGTCACGCGATGATGTCGGGCGTCAGGATATCCTCGATCCGCGCGATCTGGTCCTTGAGCATGAGTTTCTGCTTCTTCAGCCGCTTGAGCGTCAGCTGATCAGCGCGGCCCGAGGTCTCCATCACGTGGATTGCCTCGTCCAAATCCCGGTGCTCGCGTCTTAGGACCTCAAGCTTGACGCGCAAGACCTCTGTATTGTCCATCTCCATCCGGGCGTTCATCTTTTCCCTGTTCTTATGAGTCGTGGGCCGAGTGGCCGATGAACGATACCAATTCCCCGTCATCGCGGGAAGCATTTCGCGGTGCTTGCCTTGCCGATAGCCTGTTCAAAGACCATATTGTGGGTGTCGGGCTGCCGTTAAAGGGGCCCGCAACGGTGTCGCTTGATCTGAGGACATGCCCACGATGACGAAACTGACCTTTGCCGCCCATCCCTTCCTGCTGGGTTTCGATCAGCTGGAGCGTTTGGTGGAGCGGACCGCCAAATCCGGCAATGACGGGTATCCGCCGTTCAATATCGAACAATCCTCTGAAAACGGGTTTCGCATCACGCTCGCGGTGGCGGGGTTTCGCGAGGATGATATCGCCATCACGGTCGAGGACAGGCAGCTCATGATCCGAGGCCGGCAGGAAGAGGACGCCGGTGACGGTCGGGTCTTTCTGCACCGCGGTATCGCCGCGCGCGCTTTCCAGCGCAGCTTCGTGCTGGCTGATGGCGTCGAGGTGTCAGGTGCTGCGATGGAGAATGGCTTGCTGCATATCGATCTGAAACGGGCGGTCCCGGAAAAGATCGTGCAAACGATCCGGATCAACAAGGGTTAGGAGGAACGGGCATGCACGCAAAGTATGATTTCGGGCCGGAGAACGGCGAGCGTATCGTCTATGTACGTGAAGTGCCGGTGGCTGACCTGCCAGAGGAGATCAGGTCGCAGGCGATGGGGCTCGACACGCTCTATGCCGTTTGCGACGAGAACGGCGAACGGTTGGCCTTGGTCAAGGATCGGCGTATGGCGTTCATCCTGGCGCGCCAGAACGACATGGCCCCGGTCAGCGTCCACTGACCGCCAAGCGCCGCCACCGACAGTTCCACAAAACTCCGGCTCTGCCCCCGCACATTGACGATTCGGCTGTTTCCCCACAGGATAATGGCTTGCACAGTCATGCAGGGGGCAGACGATGTGCCAGATTTTCGCCGGGCAGGAGCCCGAACGCTACGAATCCGAAACGCGGCGCTTGCGGCTGAACGGCCAGAGCACCTCGATCCGGCTGGAGCGCGCCTTCTGGCGCATTCTCGACCGGATCGCCGATCGTGAGGGCCTGACGACGCCGGCCTTCATCTCCAAACTCCATTCCGAAGTTCTGGAACTGCACGGCGAGGCTCCAAACTTCACGTCTCTCCTGCGGTGCGCTTGTACGATCCATCTGGGCGAGCTGGAACAGGACGAGGACGCGCGGTTCGCCGCCGAATAGAATAAAATGCCGGTTGTAGTATCGGGCTACTACCACAGGGCTAAATTGGTCACCTAGCCTTACCAAATCCGAACGATTTGGAGGGCAGATGGCCAAGACGATCCATTCGATGATCCGCGTCCTGGATGAGACGCGATCCGTTGATTTTTACTCCCGGGCCTTCGGGCTCAAGGTCGCCGACCGGCTCGACTTCGACAGCTTCACACTCATCTACATGTCGAACGGCGACAGTCCGTTCGAACTGGAACTGACGGTCAACAAGGGTCGGACAGAGCCCTACGATCTTGGCGATGGCTACGGTCATCTTGCGGTGTCGGTGGACAACCTTGACGCCGAGCATGAACGTCTGACCGAGGCCGGACTCAGCCCGCGAAAGCTCGTCGAGTTCAAGAACGGCGATACGCTGGTCGCGCGCTTCTTCTTCATTGCGGACCCCGATGGCTACCAGATCGAGGTTCTGGAACGCGGTGGCCGGTTCCTTTGACCGGCCCCATTCATTTGTCAGGGAGGAACGAATGAAAAAGATCGAAAGGACGGGGTTGACCCGGCGCGCGCTTCTGGCGCGGTCGGCCGCGGCAGGGGCGCTCTGCGTCACCGGGGCGGGATTTATCGCCGCGCCGAATGCGGCCTGGGCGGTTGAGGTAACGGTTATCACCGAACACCAGATGGCGACGCTTCTGCAAATGGCTCGCGACATCTATCCGCATGACCGGGTAGCCGATCAATACTACGCCGTCGCCGTGAAAGGCTACGACGCCGAGGACAAGAAAGCGCTGGTCGAAGAGGGCGTCGCGGCCCTCGACGCTGCCGCGCAGGCGGCGGGCCATGCCGACTATGTGTCGATGGGATGGGAAGAGGATCGCGAAAAGCTTCTCCAGTCCATGGAGGATACCAGCTTCTTCCAGACGGTCCGGGGCGGACTGGTTACCGGCCTTTATAACCAGAAAGAGGTCTGGCCCCTCTTCGGTTACGAGGGCGAGAGCTTCAGCCAGGGCGGTTACATCGACCGCGGCTTTGACGACATCGACTGGCTTTGAGCCATAGGGGAGGAACAGGACTATGGCTGCACCTTTTGACCTGAACGACGACTCGGTCGTCGTCATCATCGGAACCGGCGCCGGCGGCGGCGTCCTTGCGAATGAACTGGCGCAGAAAGGCGTCAGCGTCGTGGCGCTCGAAGCAGGCGGACGTTACCTGCCCGAGGATTACATCAACGACGAATGGGAAAGCTTTGGGCAACTTGCCTGGCTCGATCCGCGCACGACCAGCGGCGACTGGCGTGTGGCCAAAGACTTCTCGGGCCTTCCGGCCTGGATCGTCAAGGCCGTGGGCGGCACCACAACTCACTGGGCAGGGGCCTCGATCCGTTTTCAGGATCACGAGTGGAAGGCGTTGACGAGTTACGGGCCGGTCGAGGGCGCAAGCCTTCTCGACTGGCCCATCGACGCGGCGGAGATGGCGCCATGGTATGAGAAGGCCGAGACCAAGCTTGGTGTAACCCGCACTGGCGACCGCGCGGGCTTGCCCGGCAACAACAACTACAAGGTCTTCGAGAAGGGTGCGCTCGCGCTCGGCTACAAGGAGGTTCATACCGGCCGCATGGCGATCAACTCGGCCGACTATGATGGGCGTCTTGCCTGCCAGCAGACCGGCTTCTGCTTCCAGGGATGCAAATGGGGGGCCAAGTGGTCCGCTGCCTACACGGATATCCCGGCAGGCGAGGCGACGGGAAACCTCGAGGTCCGCGAACGCGCCCATGTTGCGCGCATCCTGCATGACGACGCGGGCAAGGTGATGGGAGTCGAATATTTCGACAAGGATGGCAACCTTCAGATGCAGAAGGCGCGGATCGTCTGTGTCGCAGGCAATTCGTTCGAAAGTCCGCGCCTGTTGCTCAACTCCGCCTCGAACATGTTCCCGAACGGTCTCGCCAACTCCTCCGATCAGGTCGGGCGCAACTACATGCGGCACACTACCGGTTCGGTCTATGCCGTCTTCGACAAACCCGTCCGTATGTGGCGCGGCACGACCATGGCCGGGATCGTTCAAGACGAGGCGCGTCACGACCCGTCGCGCGGCTTTGTCGGAGGTTATGAACTGGAAACCCTCTCGCTCGGGCTGCCCTTCATGGCGGCTTTCCTCAATCCCGGCGGCTGGGGGCGTAGCTTCACGACAGCCCTCGATGCATACGAGAATATGGCGGGTATGTGGATTGTCGGTGAGGATATGCCGCAAGCCGACAACCGGGTCACGCTCTCCGAGACGAAGGATCAGTGGGGTCTGCCGGTGGCCAATGTCCACTTTTCCGATCACCCCAACGATATCGCGATGCGAAACCATGCCTACAAGCAAGGCATCGCGATCTATGAGGCGGTGGGGGCAACCCGCACCTTCCCGACGCCGCCTTATCCGTCGACCCACAACCTCGGCACCAACCGGATGTCCGAAAAGCCTGAGGACGGCGTCGTCAATAAATGGGGCCAGACCCACGACATCGCCAATCTCTTCATTTCGGATGGCAGCCAGTTCACGACTGGCGCTGCCGAGAACCCGACGCTGACAATCGTCGCGCTCGCCATCCGGCAGGCCGACCATATCGCCAGCGAAATGGCGGCGGGCAATATCTGATCCCCGGTGCTGTAGCGTCTGCCCGGGTTCCGTGCCCCCTGCACGGTCCCGGGCAGACGTGTTAGGCTTAGACATGACCTTCCATGCCACCCTTGCCGCAATCGTTCTAAGCGCGGGTGCGGCCGTCGCCCAATCCGCCGATCCGCCGAAGGGCCTGCAGCCTGTACCTTTGCGCGACGGTGCGCGACTTACCCATATCGCGCAATCCGGCCCTGATGCCGACCGCATCCGGCAGACACTCGCCGGTATCACCCTGCCGGATGGTTTCGAAATCGACCTCTATGCTCTTGTGCCGGGTGCGCGTCACATGGCGGTCGGGCCGGGTGGCCAGACCGTCTTTGTCGGCAGCCGCGGCGAAAGGGTTTGGGCGGTCATTGACGGGGATAGGGACGGCACTGTGGACGTGGTCCACGACTTCGCCCCGGCGCTGGATTTCACCATTCCCAACGGCCCCTGTTTCGCGCCGGACGGTACGCTCTATATCGCCGAGCAGAACCGCGTCGTGGGGTTCCCCGATGCCGAAGCAACAGCCGGACAGCCCGAACCACCCGCTTTCGCGCTGGTCGCGGAAGGAGAACTGATCCCGCCCGGGGAGGAAAGCGGAAACCATTCTGCCCGGGTTTGCAGGATAGGGCCGGATGGCATGATCTACATCTCGCTCGGCCAGCCCTACAACGTGCCCCCACGCCGCAAGCTGGATTTGTATGATGAGTGGGGGATCGGCGGTATCATCCGGCTCCGGACGGACGGAACGGGACGCGAGGTCTACAGCTATGGCATTCGGAATTCCGTAGGCCACGACTTTCACCCCGCAACGGGCGAGCTTTGGTTTACCGACAATCAGGTCGATGGCATGGGCGACGACATCCCGCCCGGAGAAATCAACCGCCAGACCGCGTCCGGCCAGAACTTCGGCTTTCCGTGGTACGGTGGCGGCGATGTGCGAACTGACAGGTATTCGGGCGATCCCTTGCCCGGCGATCTTGTGATGCCGGCGGTCGAGACCGTTGCCCATGCGGCCGACCTTGGCATGACATTTTACACCGGTGACATGTTCCCCACGACCTACCTGCACGCTATTTTCTCTGCTCAGCACGGATCCTGGAACCGATCCACACCCATCGGCGCGCGGGTCATGGTGACCTTCATCGCGGAGGACGGCACCG
>JAUIDM010000228.1 GCA_030428915.1 Alphaproteobacteria bacterium
CGGCATAGGCGCGTTCGACCCGGTCCCAGCGATTGTCGCGATCCATCGCGAAATAGCGGCCCGTCAGAGTTGCGACCCGCGCGCCCTCGGGCAGGCGGTCTTGCAAGTCAGCGGCAAAGCCATCTGCCGATTTCGGCGCCACATCCCGGCCATCGGTGACGGCATGAAGCGCCACCGGCACACCGGCGCCCGCGATCATCTCGCAGGCGGCGATGACGTGGTCGATATGCCCGTGTACGCCGCCATCCGAGATGACGCCCATCAGATGCGCGGTGCCGCCATCGGCCTTGAGGCTTTGGATGAACGCGGCGATTGCCGCGTTCGAGAAAAAGGACCGATCCTCGATGGCAAGGTCGATCTGGCCAAGATCCATCGCCACGACACGGCCCGCGCCGATATTGGTGTGGCCGACCTCGCTGTTGCCCATCTGGCCCGAGGGCAGGCCAACATCGGGACCGTGGGTCACGAGCTGGGCGTGCGGGCAGGTGGCCATGATCCGGTCAAACGTGGGCGTGTCGGCCTGTGCGACGGCATTGCCTTCGGTTTCAGCACGCAGCCCCCAGCCGTCAAGGATGCAGAGAACAACGGGTTTCGGGGCGGTCATGCGTCTGTCCTGGCATGTTGTGACTGGCTTTCATCTAACCCTGCCCGGAGGAGGGGGCAACCGCGCACGAATTTTCGGCGGAAATTCGTGCCTCAGACCCGATGGTAGGGTGCATTGGCCAGGATCGAGGCCGCCCGGTAAAGTTGTTCGGATAGCATCACCCGCACCAGCATGTGCGGCCAGACCATCGCTCCGAAGGAAATCGCCTGATCCGCCCGGGCCTTGAATCCGGGTGCAATACCGTCTGCCCCCCCGATGACGAAGGCCACGTCCTGCCGCCCCGCGTCGCGCCAGCGCGCGAGCAGATCGGCGAATTCTGGTGAGGACATCGTGTCCCCGCGTTCATCCATGACAGCGACCAGCGCGCCGGCCGGCGCCGCGCGCTCAAGAAGCGCCGCCTCGGCCTCCATGCCGCCGCCCTTCTTGTCTTCGACCTCATGCACTGAAATGGGGCCAAGGCCAAGCGCCCGCCCCGTCCGGTCGAACCGTGTCAGGTAATCTTCGATCAGCGCGCGTTCGGGCCCGGCGCGCAGCCGGCCCACGGCGCAGATATGGACCCGCATCAGATCTTGCGGGCTTCGGCGCCGCTCGCGGGCATCCACATCTTTTCAAGCTGATAGAACTCGCGCACTTCAGGGCGGAAGACATGGACCACGACATCGGTCGCGTCGATCAGCACCCAGTCGCCCTGATCCTTGCCCTCGATCTTGCAGGTGCGGCCATAGTCCTGCTTCAGCCGGTCCACCAGCTTTTCAGCGATGGCACCGACCTGGCGCGAAGAACGGCCCGAACAGATGACCATGTGATCGGCAACGGAAGAGCGGCCGCGAAGGTCAATGACCACCACGTCCTCGGCCTTGTCGTCGTCGAGTGAGGAAAGGATCCGCGCGAGCAGTTCGTCGCTCTGGACCTCAACGGGCTTCGCCTTCATTGGCACCGGCCCTGCGGCATCGGAGTGCGCCGCCTTTGCAGTCTGAAACAGGACATTGTCCTCCTGGGTTGCGCGCCGATCCCTCACCCTGGCGCCGGGCTTGTCTTCAAAGTAACATCGCAAATGTAAAATCTCAATGTGGCGGGTTTCAGGCGAGTGGCCAGCCGCCCGATGCGCCACGGCAACATCGTCTTGAGATCAGACCTGCGGCTTGGGATCGGGAAAAAACTCCGTCTTCATGTGGGTCAGGTAGGTGCGAAGACCTGGCCTTGCCCGTACCATTTCGCCATAGGGCGTGTCGAAGAAGTCGCTTTCGAGACTGGCAAGAAACCCGTAGACCGTCGCATCCGTGCCCGAGAGGCGCGGCCCGAGCATATAGCTGTTGTCGCCCATGATATCGGCCAGGGCGTTTACCGCCAGTTCTACGAGATGCCGTTTCTCTTCCGGCTCCAGCCGGCCGGTGCCCTGACCGTAGAGGGCAGACCTGAGACGGGACAATACCCGGGCTCGTATCAGCGGACGCAATGCTGCGGGCAAGCGTTGGAAGAACTGCGCCGGGCCCTTGGCGAAGTTTTCTGGGCGCAGCCAGCGGTTGTCGACATTGATCCAGTAGAGATGGTCTTCGCAAAGCCGCTCCACGGCCAGCCCGATCCCCAGACGTTCCGCATCGTAGCCGCCTGAGAAATCGGCACCATGCGCAACCTCAAGGTGGCGGCGGATCATTCGGCTGTCGGTGACGATCCGCCCCTCATCCTCGATCCAGGGCAGTTTTCCTCGGGGTGCGTTACGAATGTCGGCGCGTGCGCTTCGGTAATCTACACCGGCCATCTTCAGGAGAATTTCGGTCTTGATCGCGAAGGGGCTTGCGTGCGGCAGGCCAAAGGCCGGACCGGTGCCATAGAATGTTATCATTCGGCCTTTGCCTCCGCTTCCTTCGCAGGCGAGGGCATCGTGCCGCCCAGGACCTTGACCTCGCGTTGCGGGAATGGGATCGAGATGCCGTGCTCCTGAAACGCGTCCCAGAGCGCGAGGTAGACATTGCCGCGGATATTGGTCAGGCCGCCTGTCGGGTCAGTAATCCAGAAGCGCAGGATATAGTCGACCGAACTGTCGCCGAATCCGGTGATGTGGCAGACCGGCGCCTTGAAGCTGAGCACCCTGTCGACCCCCAGGGCCGCCTCGATGGCGATCTTGCGCACCTTGTGGGGATCGTCGGCATAGGCGGTGCCGAAATGGATGTCGAGCCGCACGAACTGGTTGGAATGCGACCAGTTCACGACCTGGCCGGTGATCAGGTCCTCATTCGGGATCAGATATTCCTTACCGTCCCGCGTAACGACGCTGACATAACGCGCGCCCAGCGACTCGATCCAGCCGAATGTGTCGCCGAGCGAGATCACATCGCCCGGCTTCACCGACTTGTCGAGAAGGATGATGACGCCCGAGACGAGGTTGGAGACGACCTTCTGCAGGCCGAAGCCGAGGCCGACGCCGATGGCACCGGACAGGACGGCAAGGCCGGTCAGGTCGAAGCCCACGGCCTTCAAACCGATGAAGAAAGCTGCCGAGTAAAGCGCGACCTGAAGGAATTTCACCGTCAGGACCCGCATCGACGGGCTGATATCCTCGTTCTTGCTGATCCGACTGGCCGTTGTTCCCGCGATCAGACGGGCGCCGAAAAAAAGAAGCCCGGTGACGAGCACTGCCTTCAGGATGGCCAGCAGTGTTAGGCGGAAGTCGCCGAATTCGATGGCCAGCCCGTCCAGGAAGCGTGTCGTTTCATCCAGAAGGCCGACATAATAAAGCGTGGCATAGATCGTCAGCCCCCAGATCACGATCCGTCGGAGAAAGCGGTTCTTGACCACCTGTGCGGCGATGCGGATGAAGAACCAGGCCGTCGCGATGGTGGCCGCAAGCGTCACCAGATAGCGGCGTGACGGGAAGTTGTAGACAAAGGCAAAACCGCTTGAGGCGAGCCAGGCCAGTATGGCGAAGAACGCAAGCTGCATCCGGTTTCGCAGCACGATAAGCCAGCGCAACTGCCATTTCGGCCGCCCCTCCAGCCCACGGATCCAGTCGTCGAATTTCGGCCCGAAATAGCGCGCCAGAAGCCAGGCGAGCAGGAAGCAAGCCAGAATGGCGGCCAATTGGCCAAGCTGGTTTGGCAGGGAAAACAGCCGCAGGTTCAGCCTGATGGCGGTCCAAAGCTCGTCCAGCCCGGTGACGATCGTTTGCAGTTCTTCGTCCATGCGCCCCCGTCGTTTTATCCTTTGTGACAGCAATGAAGGCCCTGTGGCAAGGCTGCCGGGTCAGGGTCGGTATCCCGCGGCTGGGCGCCCGGAACGATGCCGTCGGCTCAGCTTGCGCCCTTCGGCATAGGCAGGGTGCCGCGGTTGTAGTCGGTCCAGTCGGTGATGTCGGGATAGTATTTTCTGCGCCAGGCACGGACGCGGGGATTCATCCGCCGCCGCCACATTGGCGGAATCATCGCCATTGCGGTCATTCCGGGATAGCCGACGGGAAGCTGGGGGGCCTCATCCTCGCCATAGGTCTGCAAGAGCGGAAAGCGGCGGTCGGGCTTGTAGTGGTGATCCGAATGGCGCTGAAGGTTGATCAGCATCCAGTTTGTGACCTTGTGATCTGCATTCCACGAATGGCGCGGCTGGACATGTTCGTATTTTGCGTCGCCCAGATGGCGTCGGGTCAGGCCGTAATGCTCGACGTAGTTCACCAGTTCCAGTTGCCATACCGCGACGAAAGCCTGCCAGACAAAGAGACCCAGTCCGGCCCAGCCACCGACGGCGAAGGCCAGCGTGAGGGCCGCGAGTTGCAGCGCTCCATAGCGCCAGAACGGGTTCGACGCGTGGAAGGGGTGGCGTCTGGCCCGTGACAGAAGCTGTTTCTCGGCCCGCCACGCCGACCCGGGCCCTTCGGTCAGCACGCGGAAGAACATCCGGTGGAAGCCTTCGTTGTACCGCGCCGTCACTGCATCGCGCGGGGTGCCGACATAACGGTGATGGACCAGCAGATGCTCGGTCCGGAAATGGCTGTAAAGAACTGTGGCAAGCAGAAGGTCGCCCAGCCAGCGTTCCAGCCGGTTCTTCTGGTGCATCAGTTCATGTGCATAGGTAATGCCGATGGAGCCGGAGATGACGCCGACGCCGAAAAACAGCACGATCTTTTCCCAGATGGCCAAATCACCGGTGCGGGTGACGTACCAGATCATCCCGTAAAGCGTGACCGCCTGCACCGGAAACCAGATCTGGGTGATCAGCCGGTACCAGAACAACTCCGCCTCGGGCGTATCGGTGTCGGGGTTGCGCGTCTCCTGTCCAGCGATCACGTCGAGGATCGAGGTCACGATCCAGCCGTAGATCGGCAAGAGCCAGACCGTCCAGCCGCCTTGTGCCGCGCCGATGACGGCAAGCGGCACAAGGACAAGCGACAGCCAGAAGGGGGCCGCTGATGTGAAGCTGGAAACGGGTCGGGACATCGGGCCTTTGCCTTGAGCCTTTTGGTCAGTCTAATCGCCGCGTCGCACCGGCTCAATCTTTGGTCGAAGGCAGGGACGCAAGGTCATGGACCTTGCGCATGACAGTTGGCAGATCGCCTGGTCGAAACTCCGTGCCGGGCAGGAAAAAACCACGTTCGGGGTTGATGCCGTTGGGCAGCAGCGCGGTTTCAAGCCGCAGGATCAGATGAAAATGGGTGAAGGTGTGGCGCACCTCGCCCGGTACCGGGCGCCAGTCGCCCTTGGCCGGAGGGGCAGCCACGGGTTCCGCCCCGGTCCACTCTGTTCCCGGCCAGCCGAGCATGCCGCCCAACAGCCCCTTTTCAGGACGGCGTTCCAGCAGCATGGCACCGTCTTCGCGGCGGCCGAGATAGGCGATACCATAGCGGGTGGGTTTGGCGGCTTTCGGCGTCTTGCGCGGCAGGTCGGCGGCGAGGCCCGCGGCAAAGCCCTTGCAGACGGCGAGAAGCGGGCAGATGCCGCAGGCCGGATTTCGCGGCGTGCAGATCGTCGCACCAAGATCCATCATCGCCTGAGCGTGATCGCCGGGGCGCTTGACGGGCGTTAGCCGGGCGGCGAGTGCGGTCAGTTCGGGCTTGGCGGCGGGCAGCGGCGTTTCGACGGCAAACAGGCGCGCGGTCACCCGTTCGACATTTCCGTCCACTACGGTCGCGACTTCATCGAAGGCAATGGAGGCGATGGCCGCAGCTGTGTAGGGGCCGACGCCCGGCAGGGTCAGGAGTGCATCCCGGGTCGCAGGAAACTGCCCGCCGTGATCCGCAACCACAGCACGGGCGCATTTGAGCAGATTCCGCGCGCGGGCGTAGTAGCCAAGCCCGGCCCATTCGGCCATGACGTCCTCATCTGCCGCAGACGCCAATGCAGCGACATCCGGCCAGCGCGCGGTGAAACGTTGGAAATAGTCGCGTACGGCGGCCACGGTCGTCTGCTGCAGCATGATTTCGGACAGCCACACCCGATAGGGATCGGGCCGCACACCCCGCGCGCGGTCTCCGGGGCCGACCCGCCAGGGCAGGATGCGGGCATGCGTGTCGTACCATTCAAGCAGCGCTGCGCCGATCCTGTCGTCCCGCAAATTTCCGCTCCATCGCGATCAAGCCGGTGGGCAAGGCCCTGTGCGGGGTTTAACATAGGCACAGGTTCGGGAAAGGACAGGGATGAGCGTCACCTCACCCAAGAATAGACGGCGCGGGCGGGGTTTTGAACCCGCCGCAGGCCTTTTGAAGGACCGCATCCGCGCGGTCGGCGAATCGCGCGGCTTCGCAGTGTCGCGCTTGCTGACACATTGGGCCGAGGTCGTGGGAGACGAGATTGCCGCCATGGCGCTTCCTGTGAAGGTGGGCTATGGCCGCGAAGGTTTCGGCGCAACTCTCACGCTTCTGACCACCGGCGCGTCTGCGCCGTTGTTGCAGATGCAACTGCCGAAGATCCGCGAGCGCGTGAATGCCTGTTACGGTTACAACGCCATTTCCAGGGTCGTGATTACCCAGACTGCGCCCACCGGTTTTGCCGAAGGGCAGGTGGCTTTCACGCCGAAACCGAAGCCCGCCCCGGAACCGCCCGATCCCGTCATCCAGCGCGCCGCGAGAACACTTTCCGGTGAGATTGAGGATCAGACACTCCGGGCGGCGCTTGAAGCTTTGGGGGAAAAGGTCTTATCTCGGCCCCGAAACAAGAAAGGCTGATCCCATGTCCAAAACCTATCTCATCGCTGGCGCCGCGGCGCTCGTCGCTGCTGCAGGCGGCGCGGTCTGGATGACGCAGGGGGCGGCGCCCGCGGCTGACGTCACGACGTTCTCGACAGCCGCCGTCGCGCAGGAAGCGAATGCCACCTCCGAGGCGCAGATGGTGCCGGACATGGTGCTGGGTCAGGCCGAGGCGCCGGTCGAGGTGATCGAGTATGCCTCCTTCACCTGCCCGCATTGCGCAAACTTCCATGAGACTGTCTTCGACCAGCTCAAGACCAACTATATCGACACCGGCAAGATCCGCTTTGTCTACCGCGAGGTCTATTTCGACAAGTTCGGTCTTTGGGCCGCGACCGTCGCGCGGTGCGGCGGGGCGGAGAA